>DYKC01000203.1 GCA_020722825.1 Vermiphilus sp. | reverse complement strand
TTGGAAAAGGGGGAGTTATTAAAATTCGTAGTGCAGTCCAAAAGTTGCCGTATTTTCTACATCTTCTCCAATCCCTTGTGAAAATCCTACATCCAGATTAAGTCCTTCACGTATCTTGTACCGGAGACCAACCAGTAAAGATTGCAGGTCATCCTCATTCCCCAGAATTTCAGTTCCGACATCAATCTTTTCACCCGTTGCAAGTATTAATGCCAGTCCATAGGTTATCATACCTTCCCCTGCATCTACGTCAACAACCGAATATCCCAGGTTTGCATCAAACTCCAGAGGTCCAAATATCTTGGTGAAGGCCGCGTTGAGGTCATAAGACGAACCTCCGAATTCATGCGTAAATGAGGCGGCAAGTATATCCGGGACAATTGAGAACTTTAGAGAAATCTCTGCAGCCGTAAGGTTGTTTTCAGGTTCTGTTTCAACATTGTATCCAAACCCTATGCCTATGTCCATTCTTTCAGTTACTCCATGTTTAAAACCAAGTTCTAAGGTACCTTCTTCTTCTCCCCAATTGTATCCTGCTTCAAGTTCAAATCCACCTTTTTCTACTGTTCCTGCGTCATCCGTACCAAACGGTCTTGCTGCTTCACCTTTGTACGTCCATATTATTATCAACCCGAACAACAATATATACCAAAAGTGTTTTTGTAAATTAGACATTTTCTTTTCTCTCCTCAAATCCCCCTTTTCCCCCTTTTGGAAAATGGAGTAGGGGGGATTTTTCATTTTTTGTACTCTCTTCTTTCATACCTCCGGTTGTCCGGTCAGTATGTTCTGAAATTTCCTATTTGAATTTTTAACTCCGCGTGTGCGGTTGTATTCTCTATTTTCCACAACTATTTTTATATAATACCACCCCCTTTTCAAATCGTTTTTTTTCTTTTCTTTCTATCTGCACAATCCTTGAATCATGCAGAGTTATTGTTACCTCTCCATATTGTATCCCCTCAATAGATTTCAGTATTTCATCAAGAACTGCTCTGTTTGTCTTGATTGAATTATTGGTTTTCATTGTTATCCCAGTTCAAGTAGACTGCCGCCCTGATAAATGAGTACTGCACATTCCATGGAAAGTTGCTCAGAAACCAGACCAGAACGCATCCT
>DYKC01000053.1:5872-7067 GCA_020722825.1 Vermiphilus sp. | reverse complement strand
AAACCTGCAAGTGTCCCGGAAGCAATAACAACAAAATAAAAAAGCAGGAAAAATAAACAAATGCAGCCCTGAAAACTTATGCTTTACAGCCTCATACCTGACGACATGCCGCCGTAATAAATCCTTCACATCAACAGCGGTTTTCTGATATAATTAATCCGATATACTCCATTTGACTTTTAAAAAGGACTGTTTTAACTCGAAATTCTGACCTATTGTTCACATTTTATTCCGGTGGGGTTTCATATCAAAGAGATTTCCGCGAAGATCTCCTGATTTTTCCTCATCTCCAACCAGACCCTCATTTTTCCATCTTTTGCTGTCGTTTCTCCTGTGTAAGTGTTTTGCATCATGCAAAATTTTGTTGTAATACTAATTCGCCGTCAAAATTATAGCAATACCGAACTGAGTTCGCCAGATAGCAAGGCGGCAAGGATGAGGCAACGAGGCGTATTCCGATACATTGAGGAAGTCACGACGATGCCAACGATGCGATATAGATGAAATGAATTTGGTATAAGGTGGGAAATACCTAACGGAGGAACTGGCGGTCAAAGAATGACTCGGAAAATTCCACAACCGTGGGACGCCCGTGCGGGCAGACAAAGGGTACCTTACAACTCAACAACTGGTTTTTTATAGCCACAGCCTCTTCCGGTTTAATTCTTTCGCCGCCAACAATAGAAGATTTACAGGCCCTCCTCGCAAGGGTATCCTTGTCACATTTTTCAACCTGCCCTTCTGAAAGTATGCTCATCACAGCCGCCTCGGGATTTTTTATGGTGTGAGGAAAGCCATGCAGAGCGATAGAACTATCATCCCATCTTGTGGTGAGAAACCCCACCTCTTCCATCTTTTCATTTCCGGCTTCCCATGCGGACATCTCCTCAGGATTGAGTTTCACCAATAGGGGTGTAAGTAGTCTCTGTATATCTATCTTTCCTGTTTCAAACTGTTTTTTCAGGAGTTCATAGTTTATCCTCTCGTGGGCAGCATGCTGGTCCATAACAAGAAGTGTATCACCAGATTCAAAAAAAAGATACTTGCTTCTGTAACTGCCTATGTAGACTGCTGCCTGCAGTTTGAATCTTATTGTCTCATTAACCTCAACCTCCTGCTTTTCATGTAACCCTGTCCTGTTAAAAAAAGTCTCCAGCACCTGTCCTTTAGATGCAGGAGCATTCTTTACTGACAG
>DYKC01000053.1:0-5772 GCA_020722825.1 Vermiphilus sp. | reverse complement strand
ACTGACAGATTCCTGTCAAAATAAATACTTTCTCTCCTCACTGCCGTAGCCTTCCCTCTACTAAGAAGAACCTCCCGGCAGAAGTCACCGAGAGCAGAAGATATGTAAGGTTCGTCCTTCAGTTTGACCTCTTTTTTGGAAGGATGGATGTTTACATCAACGTCGGCAAAGGGCATCCTGAGAAAAATTGCGAAGACCGGATATATGTCTCTCGGAAAGAGAACCCTGTAAACCTGGTTGACCGAATATATCAGTTTCTGGCTGTAAACAGGTCTGTCATTAACAAATACATACTGTTTATCTCTAACCGGTCTTTTGAGGTTTATGTCGCCTAAAAGTACCTTGAATGAAATTTCTCTTTCTTTTAACTCTTTTTCAGCAGAAAGAAGATTCTTTTTGTCCACGTTAATGGATTCGGCAAATCTTGATAGGTACCCATCGGAAGGGTTAAAACTGAATACGCTTCTTCTGTTGTGGGTGAGAGAAAACCTTTTACCATAAAAAACGATGACGTACGGTATGAGAATATTGATAATTTTTCTGAACTCGGTGGTGTCGGACTTCAAAAATTTCCTTCTTGCCGGTGTGTTGAAAAACAACTCCCTTATCTCTACCGTTGTCCCGTCAGGATGGCTGACATCTTTCATACCTATGTTCTCTCCGCCCCTTATGTGAATCTCTCTACCACCGGTCTTACAACTCCTTGATTTGCTCCTTAAAACCACATCGGCAACCGCAGAAATGCTGTAAAGCGCCTCACCGCGGAATCCGAGAGACTGTATGCTGTAAAGGTCTTCGGAAAGACCTATCTTGCTTGTGGCATGTCTCTTAAAGAGTTTTTCAATGTCATCCGGTTCAATTCCGCATCCGTCATCCTTTACAGAGATAAGCCCCTTACCTGCAGACCGTATCTCAACCAGAATATTTTCCGCACCAGCATCAAGTGAATTCTCAACAAGTTCCTTCACAACTGAAGAAGGATTTTCCACCACCTCACCTGCGGCTATTTTGTTCACCACATCCTGCGGCAGAAACCTAATCTTTCCCATTTTCTTTTATTATTCTCTCCTGTATCTTTTTCAGTTTAACACTTACCTCAAGCGGCGGGGTATTATCAACATCAATGGATAAAACCTCTTCCTTGACCTTTTTAAGAGCATCTATCTCCTCTTTCAGTTCCTGGTAGGGCGATTTTCTCTGTTCCCCGAAGAGTGAAGGTACATCAGCATGCATCTCACCTATGATATGCTCCCGCAGTGTTCCCTGAAGTTCAAGTTTAGAAAGAATCTCATCCGCCCTCTTTATAATCTCTGACGGAATACCCGCTATCTGTGCCACATAGATACCATAACTTTTGTCTGTACCTCCGTGCATAATCTTGTGCAGAAAAACAACATCTCTTTTTCCAGTCTGTGTAGAGGCCGCCCTGCTTTCACTGACGGCAACATTGTAGTTTTTAACCCCTTTATTTCCTTCAGACAATCCGGTAAGTTCATGGAAATGGGTGGCGAACAGCGTACGAACCTTTTGCTTCACCAGATACTCGGCAACAGCCCACGCGAGGGAAAAGCCGTCATAGGTACTTGTTCCCCTGCCGATCTCGTCAAGAACCACTAGACTCCTTGGTGACAGGTTGTTGATGATATCTGCCGTCTCGGTCATCTCAACCATAAATGTACTCTGTCCCCTGCTTATCTCGTCGCGAGCGCCTATGCGGGTGAAAATCTTGTCAACAAGTCCTATCTTTGCTGAATCGGCAGGCACGAAACTTCCCATCTGAGCCATTATCACAATGAGGGCAGACTGTCTTATATAGGTTGATTTACCCGACATATTCGGACCTGTTATAACCAAAAAATGGTCGTCCCTATTGTTCAGGAGAGTATCATTGGGAACAAAAAATTCTTCAATTGTTCTCTCAACAACAGGATGCCTTCCGTTTTTAATCACTATGTCAAAACTCTCGTTCACCTCAGCCCTGACATAATCATTTGCGGAGGCTGCTGATGCCAGAGAACAAAGAACATCCAGCGCGGCTATTGAAGAGGCAATTGAATATATTTCCCCTGCATATTTAATAATCTCTCTCTTTACAAGTTCAATCACCTCATTTTCTATCGCAAGTATCTTTTCCTCCGCTGTAAGTATCCTGTCTTCAAACTCCTTAAGTTGCGGAGTAACAAACCTCTCGGCATTAACCAGCGTCTGTTTTCTGATGTAATCACCGGGGACGAGAGAAAGGTTCGCCTTCGTCACCTCTATATAGTATCCGAAAACGCTGTTATACCCTATTTTGAGAGAGTTTATACCTGTCCTTTTAATCTCCTCCTTCTGCATATTCCTAAGCCACTCTTTGACATTATCCCTTATGCTTCTCAACTCGTCCATCTCTCTGCTGTAGCCTGCCTTTACAAACCTGCCTTCATACCCTGTAACCGGAATGTTCGTTTCCACCGTCTTTGATAAGAAATCCCTCAGTTCCGGAATGTCCTTAACTGCGGTAAAAAAACGGTTGTCACCACCCTTCCCTTTCAATATACGCAGCAACACGGGTATCTTTATAAGAAAGTTGTTCACCGCAAGAATATCTTTCACCACGCTGCCGTAGTCGCAACTGATTTTTGAGACTGATTTTTCAACATCCGTAATTCCCTTCAGTGCCTCCACGATTTCCGAACGCAGGTCAGAACTATCAATCAAAGACTGAACGGCATCCTGTCTCTCCTTTATCTTTTGTATGTCAAGCAGAGGATGATAAACCCAGTATCTCATCATCCTTTTACCCATCGGTGTCACAGTGTTATCAAGGGTAGAAACAAGATGGTCTATCTCAAGACTATAGGTTGCAAACGGAGAGATGTAAAGGTAGTCGGTATCCGTATAAAGGGAAATTTTCGTGATGTGACTGAGAGGCTTTTTGTTCACCTGCCTGAGATACTCAAGGAGCCCTCCTGAACTTCTGATTGCAAGAGGTATGTCATCTATGCCAAAACCTGCCAGGGTGGCGGTCTTGAAGTGGTCACAGAGACTTTTCCTTGCAATCTCCGTGTTAAAGGTCCAGTCTTCACACTCGGTAAGGGTTATCTTCTTTAACCTGACCAGGGGCTGACTGAAAAACTCTTCAATAAACTCTTTTTTGCCGGCAGGAAAGATACACTCATATACGGGGAGCCCTGAAATCAGTTCCGCAACCTTTTCCATACTCTGGAATCGGTTCGTATGAATGGTCCCTCCCCCAGCATAGTCAATAAAGGAAATCCCTACCCCCTTCTTGTCCGGATATATGGAAACCAGATACCTTGAGTCAGAGGCATTCTCGTCTATAAACGTCCCTGATGTGATAAGTCGGATAACATCCCTTTTAACCAACCCCTTTGCCTTTGCAGGGTCTTCAACCTGTTCGCATATTGCAACCTTTTGCCCCGCCTTAATCAACCTGGCAATGTAAGAATCCGCAGCATGATAGGGGATGCCACACATAGGAACCTTGCCGGCGCTGCCTGCACTCCTTGAGGTTAGAACGAGGTCAAGTATTCTGGAGGCGGTTTTTGCATCGTCATAAAACATCTCGTAAAAATCGCCCAGACGGAAAAAAAGGATGTAGCCCGGATGGGCTTTTTTCATCTCATTATACTGTTTCAACATAGGGGTGAGATTTTCCATAACCTAATAATTATGCCATATAAAATCTGGCAGGCTCAGTTGCTGTTAAAAAGGGGAAAGATTCTCAATCTCTTTCCTCTTTATGTCAGTCTGTCTTCCAGCAGGAGCAGAGTATACTACCTCCACCATAAAGCATTGCCATCCCACCAAGATGCCAGTCAGGGTCGTCAGGATGCACCCCGATAATCATAACATTCAAATCCCCATTTTCCCTTCTGGAAAAGGGAGGTGCAGGAAATTCCCTATACATCTTCTTATGTTAGAATTCTACACCTTTTTATGTAAATGGTAATTATTATATAATTATTGAATTGGTGTGGCAAAAAAATGGAAAGATATGATATGGTTGTGGTTGGCGGAGGAAATGCAGGGATAGAGGCGTCTCTTGCCGGAGCAAAAATGGGACTCTCCGTTTTGCTTGTTACCTTTGCAAAAGACAAAATCGGCTATATGTCCTGCAATCCATCTATCGGAGGTGTCGGTAAGGGACAACTGGTAAAAGAACTGGATGCCCTCGGCGGCCAGATGGGAAAGACCACTGATGCAACGGGGATACAGTTCAGAATACTGAACAGTTCCAAGGGACCCGCAGTGTGGTCGTCAAGAGCCCAGATAGACAGAGAAAGATATGCAAAACATATGCAGGATGTTATAAACGGACAGTCGGGTATGAAAGTAATTGAGGGAGAAGCAACCGGTCTCATAGTGAAAAACAACACCGTTACAGGAGTTAGGTTCAATAACAACGAAGAGATTGCAGGAAAAACGGTTGTACTGACACCCGGAACATTCTTAAACGGAACCATATACATCGGCAGGGAACAGTTTCCTGCAGGCAGGATTGAAGAAAAGAAAGCCAGCAAACTCCTCTCAGACAATCTGAAAGAACTCGGGTTTGAGATGCTGAGATTCAAGACAGGCACCTGTGCACGGCTTGACGGGGAAACGATAAATTTCAGTAAACTGAAGGTGCAGTACGGGGATAACCCTCCGCGCCCGTTTTCTTTCTCAACGAAAAGAATTAACGTTGAACAGGTCCCCTGTTATATCACTTATACCAACGAGAAAACGCATAAAATCATCAGGGATAATCTTGCAGATGCCCCTCTATTTAACGGAACAATCACGGGGACAGGTGTGAGATACTGTCCCTCTCTTGAAGACAAGGTTGTAAAATTTCCGCGCCATAACAGACACCATGTATTCCTGGAACCTGAAGGACTGAAGACAACCCTTTATTACCCCAATGGCATATCCACCAGCCTGTCTGCAGCTGTACAAGATGAATTCATACATACGATAGACGGGCTTGAAAACGTCAGGATAGAAAGATATGGCTACGGAATAGAACATGACGTTGTGGAGCCCACGCAGATTTATCCCACACTTGAAACAAAAAAAGTAAAAAACCTCTTTCTTGCCGGACAGATAAACGGAACAACGGGATATGAAGAAGCCGCCGTACAGGGACTGCTGGCAGGAATAAATGCAGCCCTGACAATTAAAAATAAAAAACCTCTCATCCTTGACAGAACAACCAGCTATACAGGCGTGCTCATAGACGACCTCACCACAAAAGGTACCCAAGAGCCTTACAGGATGTTCACCTCAAGGGTTGAGTACCGTCTGATACTGAGAGAGGGGAATGCGGATGTACGGCTGAGGGAAATAGGCTATAAGGTCGGCCTTGTGAGCAAGGAAGACTGGGAAAAAACACGGACAAAAAAAGAAAAGATAGATAGACTGATAGTAGAACTCAAAAGCAGTAAGATACCGGTTGAGAACGGAAAAATCACCCTTTTTGAATACCTAAGGAAACCGGGCGTACGAATAAAAGAACTGGACCTAGGTTTAGACTACCCTGAAGAGGTTCTGCAGGAAGTGGAAACAGAGGCAAAGTATGCCCCCTACATAGAGCGTATGCTGTCGGAAATAAAAGAATTCAAAAACCTTGAAAGGATAAAGATACCTGCAAATATAGACTACAATAAGATACATGGGCTTTCTCTTGAGATACGGGAGAAACTCTCTGCATTCAGACCCCTTACACTCGGACAGGCAGGAAGGATTTCAGGCGTAACTCCCGCCGCCATAACCATCCTTATCGTT
>DYKC01000202.1 GCA_020722825.1 Vermiphilus sp. | reverse complement strand
CTACCTTAAGAAAAACGGAGTTAAGGCAATGGTTGAGTTTTCTTATGGTGCGACCGAGATAAAGGCAGGAAAATTAGTGGACGCCATCGTAGAGATAACAGAGACTGGAAGCACCCTTATTTCTCACAATCTTAAAATCATAGAGACCGTAATGGAATCCGTACCGAAACTGATTACAAATAAAAAGGCGTGGCAGAACAGATGGAAAAGAGAAAAGATAGAAAATATTGCTCTGTTGTTGAAAGGAGCACTTGAGGCTGAGGGCAAGGTAGGTATAAAAATGAACGTAAGGGTGAAAAATCTAAACCGCATCCTTGAGGTTCTGCCGGCAATGAAAAGTCCTACCGTTTCGCCACTTACTGATAGGCTGTGGGTTGCAGTGGAGACTATCATTGATAGAAAAGCGGCAAAAATATTAATTCCGCAACTGAAGAAACTTGGCGCTCAGGGTATTGTAGAATATCCACTGAACAAGGTAATTTAAACAAAATCATAACCCCTCACTACAAAAGACAGAAGGTTTGTGATAAAGGAGCAAGATATGCCATGTGGTAGAAAAAGGAAGAAGAGAAAGATAAAGACGCATAAGAGGAAAAAGAGACGGGCAGCTTTAAGGCACAAAAAGAGAAAGAGATAATGAAATTTTTACAGGTGCTTGCTTTTTTCCTGCTTTTTTGCGCTGGGTGTGCACACGTAGGGCAGGATGCTGGGTTAGAATCTTATGCCCGTGGACTCCTTTATGAAGAAGCGGAAAGAACAGACGAAGCGATCGAGTTTTACAGAGAGACTCTAAGCAAGGGCGGAGAAAATAGTTATGTCTATGTTAAACTCGGTAATATGTATCTTAAAAAGCAGGATACGGCAAGAGCGAAAAAGGCTTTTTTCAGAGCTGGAAGGTTAAATCCCAGAAGGCAGGAAGCATTTTTCGGATTAGGGCTTGCATACCTTATGGAGAAGAACAACAAACTTGCCGCTTCATATATAGAGAAAGGGCTTGCATTAGAACCGGAGAATCATTCTATGAGAATGTTGTTGTGTGATATATACGTTGGGATGAATATGCTGAATGAAGCGGTTGCGCACTATAAGGTTCTGCTTGATATATACCCGAGCAACTATGT
>DYKC01000052.1 GCA_020722825.1 Vermiphilus sp. | reverse complement strand
CAGAGGGCTATAATCTCTTATAGATTATAGTCCTCTCTTAGGGGATTTTCCCCTTGTTAACTTCTTTTATCCGTTAATAGGATACCTCACACCATTATCTTTTTCCAGACATTTTAAGACATTACACAGGTCAAATTCTTGTCAACACAGATGTTTAATGGTATATTATACAAAAATGCGGACCCAAAAACTTTAAAAACGGGTGAATGAGCATAATATAAGAGGGAGGACAGAAAATGATACAGAAAATGATAAAGAATCTGCTGGTGGGATTATGTGTGATACTATTGTTTGCTTCCTCTGCAACTACAGAGACTGGAGTAACTACCAAGGTTACCACAGGTGGTGCTTCGGTTAAGGATATTTTATCTTATAAAGGACCAAAGGCAAAGATTGCAGTTGGAAGCTTTGAGGTTAAGGCAGCCAAAGCATCCGGTGAAATAGGCAATGGTATACAGGAGATGCTTTTAGATGCCCTTTTCAAGACTGACAGGTTCATAGTTCTTGAAAGTGCCGCACTTAAAGATATAAAAGGCGAATATGAACTGGCTGAAGGCGGATGGTCAAAGACTGCACCTGAAAAAGGAACATTTGAAACCGCTGATATTATTCTGACAGGGGCAATTACTGCCTTTGAACCCAATTATCAGGGGAGAAGCGGAGGAGGTATGGTGATACCTCTTCCATGGATAGGGGGACTCAAAATAGAAAAAAAAGAGGCCTATATTGCAGCAAGTATCCGGCTTGTGGATATACACACAAGAAGGATATTGAAAACAGGCACCGTTGAAGGTTATTCTTCAAAGTCAAGCCTGGGAATTATAGGCGGTGGTCTTATAGGTGGGGTTGCCTTGGGGGCAGGGTTTGAAAGTTACAAGAATACCCCGATGGAAAAGGCAGTTATGATAATGCTTGAAAACGCCATAACTGAAATTGTCAGCAGCGTTCCTACCGATTATTATAAATATACACCTGAAGGAAAACTTATCTCATCTCAAAATACTTCAGAACCTGCAGCAAAAAGCCTGGGAATTGTTGGAGGACAGGACAGGTTTGTTGCAGGGAAAAAGGTCGTTTTTTCAGAAGATTTCAGCAAATATGACATAGGAAAAGTACCTGAAGGGTGGTTACTGAAAAATACCTCTGTGGAGATAGCCGAATATAACGGTAAAAAATGGTTGAGGTTTTTAAAAGAAGGACAGGTTCAAAAGAAAATAAAAACCACTGGGGATTATTCGCTTGAGGTTACTCTTTTTATTCCTGATGGGTCAACAGTGGTTTCTTTAAAACATGGTAATCTCCCCGAAATAGTTCTGGAAAACACTTCGCTCAGGATAGGAGAGACTTCAGCCAACGAATTCATCCGTGGAAATGGTCTGTTTAAACTTTCGTCTTTTAAGAAAGGAGAACAGACAGTTATTTTTATTGATGGAAAAAAGATATATTCCACATCTGCTGACAGTAATTATTCTGAAAATTTTACAGTAGATGTAAAAGGTATAGATACCAACAAGAGCAAAGAGTTATTATTCACGGATATAAAAATAGCTCAGTATAATTAGCCTAAATGTATAGAATTGGTATTGATGCAGGAAACAGCAGAATAAAGTTCGGGTTGTTCCGAAATGAAAATCTCGTTGAAGTACAGGTCATAAACGCCACGGATGCCGCATTGTTCAACCCACCTGTCGGCTGGGAAAAAACAAGGATTGAATCTATAGGGCTGTCTTCTGTCAACTCATCAATAAACAATTTGATGAAAACCAGATTCAGTCTTTTTTATGACAAAAAAGTTTCTATTATTACCCCTTCTGACTGTGGCATTCCTCTGAAGATAAAAAACCCTGAAGGTGTTGGGATTGACAGGGTTTTAAACTGCAAGGCAGCAATAAAATTATTCGGTTCGCCTGTTATTGTTGTTGATATCGGAACTGCCATAACAATTGACATAGCAACAAAGAAAGACGGGTTCAAAGGTGGATGTATCATGCCGGGTGGAGAGTTGTGGACTAAGGCACTGATGACAACATCCCTGATAAAAAGCAGCAGGATGGTCAGAGCCATATTCCCCGGGAAAAATACTGACGAGGCAATCTCAATAGGTATAAAGTATGGCATTCCGGGTACCATAAATAGTGTGCTATCCGTAGCCCTCAGGAAATACCCCTCTGCAAAGGTGGTTTTAACAGGAGGAGGTTGCACCGCAAATATCTGCAGAAAAATCTCGTTTAAGTATACATACAGAAAATACCTTACGCTGGAAGGTGTTGGACTTGTATTAGGTAAGTTCCATAAGGGATTATAACAGGTATGGAATGTCAGGAAAGAAGGTTAATACAGGGTGTGCCTGTGTACTGCTATGGAAAAGTCGCTTCCACGATGAATGTAGCGGAAGATATTTTAAACAAGGGCAAGACAGGAATAATAACGGCGACAGAACAGTCTGAAGGAAGGGGAAGATACGGCAGAAACTGGTTTTCTAAACCCGGGGGTCTTTACATTTCATGGATACTGGAAAGCAAAGAATTTTCTCACCTTTCAGAACTTTTGGCTCTGGCTATTGTTAAAACGATGGAATCTTTAGGGATAGTTTGCAAGATCAAGATGCCCAATGATATTATAACAGATGGAAGGAAAATAGCAGGCATTCTTATAATAAAAAATGGAGATTTTTACATTGCAGGCATAGGGATAAATGTGAACAATGAAGTTGGAGATATATCTGCAAGAGTTTCAGTCAAACAAATTCTGGGAAGAGAGGTTAAACCTACTGATGTGCTAGAACAGTTTGTTAAAACTTTCCTCATATCCAAAAAACAATTTGCAGAGGACGAAAGGTTGTCACTGCAAACCTGGAGTCAGTATCTAATAAAATGATTGAATCAGATCTGGTTTTTTATTACCTGATTATTTTTATATTAATTGTGCTTTCCTCATTTTTTTCATCTTCAGAAACTGCCTTTTTATCCTTAGGTAAACACCACTTTCAGAAAATCTTTGAAAGGGATGAAAAAAAAGCAAAGCGCCTGAGTTTCTGGTTTGAAAACCCAAACAAAATTCTGGTAACTGTTCTTATTGGCAACAATATAGTTAATATTTCCGCATCTGTTCTGGCAGCCGCTCTCAGCAACAGGTTTTTTCACAAATTAAGCATTACGTTTGTTACCGGAATAATGACCTTTATCATTCTTGTTTTTGGCGAGATAATTCCAAAGAGTCTTGCCAAAAAGAATGCTGAAAAGGTTGCGTATTATTTTGCACTTCCTATCAGGTTTTTCTGTATTCTACTTACCCCGGTTACAAAAATCTTTTTGGTGCTGTCAAAATTTTTTGTAGCGCTTTTCGGAGGCAGGATGGGGTCCATCGTACCTGTTTTAACCGAAGAGGACCTCAAAGCAATGATTATAGCAGGGGAGGAAGAAGGCCTTATTGAAGAAGAGGAACGTGATATGATTGACAGTATCTTTGAACTCGGGGACAAGATGGTAAAGGAAATTATGATCCCGAGAATACAGATTATATCCGTCAGGGAAGAAACACATCTGGGAAGCGTTATTGACACAATAGCCAGAGAAGGTTATTCAAGAATGCCTGTTTACAAAGACAGTATTGACAAGATAACAGGCATAATCTACATAAAAGACATCATATCAGGTGGGACAAAAAGTTTTGAAAGGTTTGAGATGATGCAGGCAAAAGATTATATGCGTGAACCTTACTTTGTTCCTGAAACCAAGAAAGTTAGTGACCTGATACGGGAACTGCAGGAAAGAAAGATGCAGATGGCTATAGTCCTTGATGAGTATGGAGGAACTGCCGGGCTGGTTACAATGGAGGACCTTGTGGAAGAGATTGTAGGGGAAATTTCCGATGAATATAAAAAAGACATAAAGAAACTTCATATCCTGCCAGACGGTGATTTCCTTGTATCAGGCAGCATGGAGGTGGAAAAAGTAAATGAGGAGATAGGGCTGGACATCCCGGAAGGTAGGTTTGAAACGATAGCAGGTTTTGTTCTTGATAGGTTAGGAAAATTTCCACTTAAAGGCGAGAGTTTTGTCTTCGGAAGACACCAGTTTACCATACAGGAATCAGATACTAAAAAAGTACGCCTTGTAAAGATTAAAAAACTAAACGGAGAAGAGGGGAAAGATAATGGCTGAAGATAATATAAAAAAGCAGAGGCTTGAAAAACTTAAAGAGTTAAGAGAACAGGGAATAGATGTTTATGGAAGGTCTTTTCCCAAAAAGGATATTATCCTTATAAAAGAAGGGGATATTGATGTGAAAGTAGCAGGTAGAATTATGGCTATCAGAAAGCACGGAGGGTCTTCTTTTCTTGATATAAAGGACAGTACAGGGAAAATTCAGTTATATTTTAAAAAAGATGTAGTTGACGAAAAAGATGCGTATGTTTTTAAAAAACTGGATATTGGTGACATAATAGGTGTACAAGGAGATGCCTTCCGGACAAAAACTGGAGAACTGACAATTGCTATCAAACATCTTACGATTTTATCCAAGGCCCTAAATTCTCTTCCTGAAAAGTGGCACGGCTTGAAGGATGTAGAAATACGGTTCAGAAAAAGATACCTTGACCTGATTATGAACAACGAGGCAAAAGAGGTTTTTAGCAAAAGGGTCAAGATTCTTCAGTATATAAGGGAGTTTCTTAACGATAGAGGATTTATTGAGGTTGATACCCCGATGATGCATCCTATTGCGGGTGGTGCGCAGGCAAAGCCATTTATAACCTACCATAACACACTTGAAATGAACTTATACCTCAGGATAGCACCTGAACTCTATCTGAAGCGGCTACTGGTGGGCAACCTTGAAAAAATCTATGAAATTAACCGTTCTTTCAGAAATGAAGGGATATCCCCTCTGCATAACCCTGAATTTACAATGCTGGAGTTGTACTCTGCCTATGGAGACTACAAACAGATGATGGAACTTACTGAGTCCCTGATAACCGCTTTGTCTATGAAGATAAATAACGGTTTGATGATTGACTACCAGAACAGGAAGATAGATATGTCCCCACCCTGGAAAAAAATTACCTGGGATGAAGTATTTTCAGAAGCGGGACTGAAAAACTGGCGAGACAGAGAGGCCGTTCTAAAAAAAATAGAAGAGTATCAGATTGAGATAACCCAAGAGGATAAAAACGACCTTTTTGAAATTCTGGATAAAATCTTCAAAAAGAAGGTTCAACCTCATCTCGTTAATCCCACATTCATTTACGAATATCCTGCTGAAATTTCCCCACTTGCCAAATCTTATTCTGACAGGCCTGAGATGACCGAGCGCTTTGAACTTTTCATAGGTGGTCTTGAAATTGCCAATGCTTACTCCGAATTAAATGACCCTGTTGAACAGCATAAAAGATTTTTAAGGTCTGTCAATGAAACAACAGGTAACGTTGAGAAAATGGTTGATGAAGACTACATTGAAGCCCTTGAATATGGCATGCCCCCTGCAGGAGGACTGGGGATAGGGATTGATCGCCTCGTAATGCTTTTAACTAATTCGTCTTCCATCAGGGAAGTGATATTCTTTCCTCTTCTGAGACAGAAGAAATAATAAAACCAATTTACTATGGGTTCAAAAAGAATACTAAGGGCAATATCAATAGTCTCTCTCGGTACTATCGTTGCACGAATTTTCGGTCTCGCACGTGAAGTTTCAACCGCCAATTTTTTTGGCACCACCTCAATCTATGATGCCTTTCTTATTGCCTTTATGATACCCAATTTTTTCAGGGGTCTGCTTGCCGAAGGTGCATTAAACGCTGCTTTCATCCCCACATTCACCGAATATGTTTCAGATGACCCGGCAAGGAAAGAAGCAGGCATAGAGATATTCAACCTGTGTTTTACCCTTTCCCTGATTGCAACCTTTACCCTTTTTTTTCTAACACTTTTTGCAAGTTTTATATCAACCGGAATAATCAGTGAAACCTCAAGATGGTGGCAGGTATGGATTTTATTGCGGTTTACATTCCCTTATCTCATATTTATATCTTTAACCGCTCTTAATACAGGCATTCTCAATGCCCACAAAAATTTTTTCATACCATCTCTGTCACCTGTTATTCTTGATATCCTCTGGATTGCAGCTCTTTTCCTCCTCTTGCCTTTCTTCGGAGCTACGCCGGAAAAACAAATTTTTGTTTTATGTCTGGCTGTTCTTATAGGTGGACTCGGACAGTTTTTATTAACCCTTATACCCGTATTAAGAAAGGGTTATAAGATAGGATTAAATTTTCGGTTTTCACACCCTGTGATAAAGAAAATGGGAAGACTGCTTGCACCCGTGGTTATTGGAGTTGCCGTCACGCCCATAAACCTTCTGGTGGACTATTCCCTTGCAAACCTGCTTTATGAAGGAGCGGTTTCCGGTTTATGGTACAGTACACGAATCTTTCAACTGCCCCTGGGCGTTTTTGCCATTTCAATATCAACCGTAATTCTGCCGTGGTTTTCTGAAAACGTATCTTCAAAAAATGATGCCGGGTTTATAAAAAACCTCAGGTTTGCCCTTAAACTACTTACCATCATCCTTCTGCCATTTACGTTCGGAATGATTATATTCAGGCAAGAAATAGTTTCCTTTCTTTTTGCAAGGGGAATGTTCAGCGGGGAATCGGTTTCTCTCGTTGCTTCTCCACTTGCCTTTTATTCTATAGGCTTGCTCGGTTACGGTGGCATATCGGTATGGAGCCGTGCCTTTTATGCGTATAAAGATACATCCACTCCGGTAAAGATTGGTATTTTCAGCATAATTGTAAACCTTGTTCTAGACCTTGTCTTTATGAATCTGATAGGGCACAGTGGAATAGCACTCTCAACATCTCTTGTTGGAATAACAAATTTTATTTTTCTTTTCTATCTTTTTAATAAAAAACACCTGCGTATTGGCTTAAGAATAATGAAACCGACTCTCTGGAAAATTTTTATTTCCGCATCCCTTATGGGAGTTACACTCCACCTTTACAAGAATGCCCTGAAAAGCCTGTTTTCCTTGACTTTACTTCTATTTACTGGTATAATCATAGCAACTCTGGTTTATTTTTTATTTTTAAGATTATTTTCCCTGAATCTGAAAGGGGATTGAGGTGATGTAATAGAATGCAGGCTATACAATTTATACTACTACTGTTCATACTTTTTTTTTCCGTTGTGGTACACGAGTTCTGCCATGGTTACGTGGCCTTACTGAATGGAGACGAAACTGCCAGAATGA
>DYKC01000051.1 GCA_020722825.1 Vermiphilus sp. | reverse complement strand
AGAAGTTAATTACTTATGAAGTTCAAGATTTACGTTCATCTTCAATCGCCGCCTGCGCAGCAGCAAGGATGGCAATTGGAATTCTGTATGGTGAGCAGCTGACATAGTTCATCTTTTCCCTGTGGCAGAATTTGACCGATTCAGCCTCTCCGCCATGCTCCCCGCAAATACCCACCTTCAGATTTGGACGGGTGCTGCGTCCTCTCTTGATCCCAATATCAACAAGTTCACCAATACCCTCCTGGTCAAGAACCTGGAACGGGTCGTTAGAAAGAATTTTCTTGTCTATGTAGTCCTGTGCAAAACCTGCGATATCGTCTCTGGAGAAACCAAATCCCATCTGGGTAAGGTCATTGGTACCAAAGGAAAAGAACTCCGCCTCAGCAGCAATCTTGTCTGCCGTCAATGCCGCTCTCGGAATCTCTATCATTGTCCCGTAAAGATAATCTATTTTCTTAACGCCGTACTTTGCGCAAACCTCTTTGTAAACCCTGTCAACAATCTTTTTCTGGTCTTTGAGTTCTTCAACAGTGCTTACAACGGGCACCATAATCTCAGGGAGCGGTTTTTTGCCCTCGCTGACAAGTTCAGCTGCCGCCTCAAAAATTGCTCTTACCTGCATCTCTGTGATCTCAGGATAGGTGATACCAAGGCGTACACCGCGGTGTCCCATCATAGGATTGGTTTCATGCAAACTCTCCACTCTTTTTTCAAATTCTTTAGCAGATATGCCAAGGCTTTTAGCCAGTTTGACCTGTTCTTCTTTGCGTTTGGGAACAAATTCATGCAGGGGTGGATCAAGAAGTCTTATGGTAACAGGAAGTCCGTTCATAACCTCCATTGTTGCCTTAACATCCTTCTTTACATAGGGAAGCAACTCATCAAGTGCCGCCCTTCTCGCTTCCTCGTTATGTGCGATAATCATTTTTCTGAGCAGGAATAAAGGTTCTTCCGAGCCTTTGCCGTAAAACATATGTTCTGTTCTAAAAAGACCTATTCCTTCAGCACCAAAGGCAAGGGCATTTTTCGCATCATCCGGAGTATCAGCATTTGCCCTCACCCCGAGTTTACGCAGAGAGGTGGCGATTTTCATAAACTCAACAAACCTTGGATTTTCCGTTGCATCTATCATAGGCAGTTCACCCTCGTAAACATAGCCCCTTGTTCCGTTAAGCGTTATGATATCTCCTTCCTTGAAAATTTTACCGCCTACTCTCATAGTCTTTTTCTGGGTATCTATCTTTAACGCTCCGCAGCCAACAATACAGCACTTACCCCACCCTCTGGCAACAAGTGCCGCATGGCTCGTCATTCCTCCCCTCCCTGTAAGAATACCCTGAGCCGCCCTCATGCCTTCAACGTCTTCAGGGTTGGTTTCTTCACGCACAAGGATCACTTTTTTCCCCTGCTTTGTCCACTTTACTGCATCATCAGCGGTAAAAACTATATGCCCGGACGCTCCACCAGGACCAGCGGGAAGCCCTTTCGCCAGGGAATTCGTCTTTACTTCCACTTGCGGGTCAACCAGAGGATGGAGAAGTTCGTCAATCTGATTAGCACTCAACCTCATTACAACCTCTTTTTTATCTATCAGTCCTTCTTCAAGCATATCCATCGCCATATTAAGTGCGGCAGTCCCTGTTCTTTTTCCAACACGGCATTGAAGCATCCATAACCTTCCCTCCTGTATCGTAAACTCTATATCCTGCATATCCCTGTAATGCTTTTCAAGTTTCAACCTGATATCGCAAAGTTCTCTGTAAACGTCAGGCATTGCCTCCTGAAGAGAGGGAAGGTGCTGATTCTGTTCATTTTTGGTTTCTTCGTTCAACGGATTGGGCGTCCTTATGCCTGCCACTACGTCTTCACCCTGGGCATTAATCAACCATTCACCGTAAAATTTGTTATCTCCTGTTGCAGGATTACG
Source organism: Vermiphilus sp. (assembly GCA_020722825.1). Classification (GTDB taxonomy): domain Bacteria; phylum Ratteibacteria; class UBA8468; order B48-G9; family JAFGKM01; genus JAFGKM01. Next base: position 5,378 of record DYKC01000051.1, on the reverse strand, counting down.
CGAAAAAGCCACACCTGTGGCTGAAGTATCTCCCATATTGCCGAATACCATTGCCTGTACATTAACAGCAGTACCCCAGTCATCTGGAATACCCTCAATACGCCGGTACGAAACCGCTCTTTTACCATTCCAGGACTGGAAAACAGCTTTTATGCCTCCCATCAACTGTTCCATCGCATTATCAGGGAATTCCTCACCTATAACCTCTTTGACCCTTGCCTTAAACCTCACACACAAATCTTTAAGGTCTTCTGCAGTGAGATCGGTATCTAATTTATATCCCTTTTTCTCCTTAACTTCGGTCATCATTCTGTCCAGTTGAACTCTTATGCCCTTTCCTTCTTCTACTTCCCTTCCGGCTGCCTTCTCCATAACCACATCCGAATACATCATTATCAGTCTTCTGTATGCATCGTAGACAAAACGCGGATTATTTGTTTTCTTAATCAGTCCCGGTATTGTTGTAGTACAAAGTCCCACGTTAAGAACAGTCTCCATCATACCAGGCATAGACTTTCTTGCACCTGAACGGACAGATACAAGCAAAGGATTTTCAGAGTCCCCGAACCTGCTGCCCATAATCTTTTCTACTTTTGCAAGATTTTCCTTTATATCTTCTTCCAGCCCTTCAGGTAGATTTCTGTTGTTCGTATAATAATAAGTGCATACTTCTGTGGTAATGGTGAATCCTGCCGGAACAGGAATGTCCAGTTTTACCATTTCAGCAAGACCTGCTCCCTTTCCTCCGAGCAGTTCCTTCATACTCCCGTCGCCATCTGCCTTACCTCCACCAAAAAAATACACATACTTCTGTTTCCCCATCTTATTCCTCCCTGTCTCGCTTGCCCCGAACGTATTTTGAGAGAAGAATCGGATTTCCCCCTATAGTATATCGGAAAAACAAGCGTTTACAATTTGTTTCTTCCTTTCTGGATTTTGAATCAGAAGTTTTTACATCTTTTTATTTTACCCTTTTTCCTCCTGCTGTCAAATGGTAGTCAAATGGTAATGTCTTAAAATGTCTGGAAAAAGATAATGGTGTGAGGTATCCTATAGGGATATCTTACAAAAGAAATCTTTTTCCAGAAGAAATTGGACTTGACCGTTCTATTTTGTAGCCAGTTATAAGATGAAAAGAATTTATATGGACGCCCGGGATTGCACAGTAAATACCGGCACTATTCAAATTCATGGGGGCACGTTTCATTACCTGAGAAAAGTTTTAAGAATGAAAAAGGGGGATGTTTTTTCAGGATTTGACGGCAGAGGCTTGAGTTATACAATCAACATAGACGCTGTAGAAAGGGATTTTCTCCAGGGAACAATTCTTGAATTGAAAAGAAATGTTGATTTTGAAACGCCTTTTGACCTTCATCTCTTCCAGAGCGTCCCCAAAAGCGGTAAGATGGATTCTATAATCAGAGAAGTTTCCCAATTGGGTGTCAAAAAAATAGTTCCTGTTATCAGTAAAAGAGTCATAGTCAATTCCCCTGTTGAAAGGATGAGGCAAAAAACTGACCGCTGGCGTAAAATATCTGCAGAGTCCTCCAGAATTTCCGGAAGGGAACTTGTCATGGAAATATCCGAGGTTATGAAGTTTGAGGATGCAGTAAAGATAAAATCCGACCTGTCCATAATCTTCTGGGAAAGCGCAGTCACCCCTTTGCGGCAAATAATACAGGAAAATACAGGCTTAAAGAAAGATGCTTTCATTAAAATATTTGTAGGACCTGAAGGAGGGTACACCGAAGAAGAGGTGTCTCTGGCGAAAGATTATGGGGTTGCTGCAGCAAGCATAGGGAAAAGGATACTGAAGGTTGAAACTGCTTCTGTCATAGCCTCCGCACTCACCATCTACGAACTTGAAAATTCACTTTGACTGCAGTTTATCTTTAACAGCCCTTATGTTGGAATTACAGTCAAATAAACATCTATATTTTGATACCCCCCATTTTTGTGGTACTATAATAAGTTATATGGAGAGAAAAATGGAAAAGGTAATTATATTTGATACCACACTGAGGGATGGAGAGCAGTCACCTGGGGCAAGTTTAACAAGCGAGGAAAAAATAAAAATTGCAGAACAACTGGAACGGCTCGGTGTTGACGTCATAGAAGCCGGCTTTCCCATGGCTTCGGAGGATGATGCAAAAGCAGTAAGTCTGGTGGGGAAAAGGATAAAAAGATCTATTGTCTGCGCATTGGCAAGGTGCAAGGACGAAGACATAGAGATTGCATTGAGGTCTCTTGAGACAGCCGCAAAACCGCGCCTCCACATATTTCTTGCCACCTCAGAGATACACAGGAAATATAAACTGCATAAGGCAAAAGACGAGATATTAAAAATTGCCGTTGAAAAGGCCTCTTTTGCAAAAAAACATATTGACGATGTGGAGTTTTCACCGGAAGATGCATCAAGAACAGAACCGGATTTCCTGCTGGAGGTTTTGAAAGCGGTGGTATCGGAAGGGATAAAAACCGTAAATATACCCGACACCGTAGGTTATGCCATCCCTTCCGAATACGGCTCGCTGATAAAATATCTGAAAGGGAATCTCCCCGATAATGTTGTCATAAGCGTACACTGCCACAATGACCTGGGACTGGCAGTGGCAAACTCACTTGAAGCAGTACTTAATGGAGCAAGACAGGTTGAATGCACGATAAATGGCATAGGAGAAAGAGCAGGAAACGCCGCACTTGAAGAGATTATTATGAACCTGGTCGTGAGAAAAGACCTGTATAACCTTGAAACCAATATTATGGCAAAAGAGATTTATAGAACCAGCAGGATGGTCTCTTCTCTAACAGGTGTTCCTGTCCAGCCCAACAAGGCAATCATAGGCGAGAATGCATTCCGTCATGAAGCAGGGATACACCAGGACGGCATCCTCAAAAACCGTTTAACCTACGAGATTATGAGGCCGGAAATGATTGGCATGCCTGAAAGCAAACTGGTTCTTGGTAAACATTCAGGCAGGCACGCACTAAAGGCAAGAATAGAAAATCTCGGGTTCCAGTTGAATGAAGAACAGATTGACAGAGTCTTTGATAGATTCAAGAAACTCGCCGACAAGAAGAAAGAGATTACAGATATAGACCTTATAGTTCTTACGGAAGAAGAGGAAATCAAGATAGAAGAGCCGACCTACACCCTTGAGTATTTTCATATAATTTCCGGTTCTTCAACCATACCCAGTGCGACCGTGAGGATAAAGAAAGGTGACAAGATTTACGAAGATGCTTCAAGAGGCGATGGTCCGGTTGATGCTCTTTACAAAGCAATAAATCGGGTAACAGGAATTTCTCCTACTCTCAGGGAATATAAAATCGCTGCAATAACCGGCGGACAGGATGCCCAGGGCGAGGTAACACTCTCACTGGAAACGGAAGGACTCAAGATTGTCGGCAAGGGCGTAAGTACAGATATTATAGAGGCAAGCGGTAAGGCATACCTTAATGCCATTAACAGATACCTTGTGAGGAAAAATCTTGTCAGAACAAAATATAAAGGAGATTGACAAACCAATTCACTCTCACCTTAATCCTCTCTCTTCAATGGAGAGGAGAACGAGATAACACAGGACACAAAAACAAAACTTCTCCCAATGAAAGGCAGGAGGTTCGGGGGTCGGAATTGGAGGTTCGGAAAAGACAAAAGCAGGGAAGATTTTTCCCGAATCCTTAATCCAGTCTTTTAAAGAGTTCGGGGGAAGGAGTTTGAGGCAAAAAATGACAGTAACAGAAAAGATAATTGCGAAACACTCTGGAAAGGAGTCTGTCAGGCCAGGCGAGTTTGTAGACAGCAGCGTTGACCTCGTTCTTGCAAATGACATAACCGGTCCACTCGCAATAGAGGAGTTTGAAAAGGCAGGTGCAAGGAAGGTCTTTGACCCGGACAAAATAGTTCTTGTCCCTGACCATTTTACTCCCTGCAAGGATATCAAAAGTGCGGAACTGGTAAAACAACTGCGGGAGTTTGCCAGAAAACACAGGGTCAGGTTTTACGAAATAGGAAGGGTTGGAATTGAACATGCCCTTCTGCCTGAAGAAGGACTCACACTACCCGGCGACTTTATAGTAGGAGCTGACAGTCATACCTGCACCTATGGAGCTGTGGGCGCTTTTTCCACAGGGATGGGAAGTACTGACATTGCGGCAGCAATGATTACTGGGAAGGTATGGATAAAGGTGCCTTTCACAATCAGATTTAATTATACAGGCAAGCGGAATAAATATGTAGGGGGTAAGGATATAATACTTTATACAATCCGGAAAATAGGGGTGAATGGCGCTTCATATAAATCAATGGAATTTACCGGGGAAACCATTCACAACCTTCCAATGGATGACAGGTTCACAATCTGCAACATGGCTATAGAAGCAGGAGCAAAAAACGGCATCATAGAGCCCGATGATATAACACAGGCATATCTGGAAGAAATCTCCGGAGGCAGCCAGAAAATACTGTTAAGAAGTGATGAAAATGCTGAATATGAGAAGATATTTGAGATTGACGCTGAAAAAATACAGCCGCAGGTTGCAGCTCCGCATCTGCCGTCCAATTCAAAAGACGTTACCGAATACTCCGATGTGAAAATTGACCAGGCGGTAATCGGTTCCTGCACCAACGGCAGAATAACCGACCTAAGGAGAGCAGCAGGTATACTGAACGGACATATGGTTCACCCTGAAGTAAGGTGTATAATCATACCTGCAACACAGAAGATTTATGCACAGGCGCTCAAGGAAGGACTGATAGAAATCTTCCTTGCCGCAAACTGTGTAATAAGTCCCCCCACCTGCGGTCCCTGTCTGGGCGGACATATGGGAGTACTGGGCAAGGGAGAGGTTGCAATTGCAACAACCAACAGGAATTTTATTGGCAGAATGGGACATACTGAAAGTTATGTATATCTTTCAAACCCTGAGGTGGCAGCCGCAAGTGCAATAAAAGGAAAAATCTGTCATCCAGATGAGATATAATAATGGACCTCATAAAAATCCAAAACCTGAAGATAAGCAGGGTTATCCTTGGCAGTAATCCTTTCCCAGAGCCCGGAAAAAGATAAAAAAAAAGGGATTGGCGACGGGGATAGCAGGCCATAACAATACCCTATGTGGGCTAATGCGTTCGGGATTGATTACAAGACAGGATATAATAAAGAAACATTTATTGGAAATAGTAGGAGCCTAGAGTCTTCAATTGTCTGAGAGTTGGAAAATACTTCTTCAAACATATGAGAAATAAAATGTATATGATGCAATAAATTGGAAGCGTCCCTAAAAGTTTGCATCTCATATCACATAATCTCCTTGCTTATTTTCTCAGATGGTGGTATTCTATTATTCATTGTGAGGTCTCCTTTCAGAGGGCT
>DYKC01000201.1 GCA_020722825.1 Vermiphilus sp. | reverse complement strand
TCCCTGAGGTTGGCACCGGGCCGGGAACCGAAATCTGTTTCAAGTGCAAAAAAGCACTCAAAGATGATGGAATATATAATTGATGCTTATAACCTCATAAAGGGCAGTTTCCTCGCGGAATACGAACGCAGGTGGTCTATTGATTATGCCCGGGATGGGCTTATCAATCTTCTCCTGAACTACAAAAGGAAACATCCTTCAGTCATATTCACCGTGGTTTTTGACGGGTTCCCTCCCTCAGCAGGTATCTTTCTTAAAGACAGGAATATACGGTTGTTATTTTCATATGAGATAACTGCTGACGAGGTTATAAGACAACTCCTTGAAAAGCAGATGGATAACAACCGTACAAAAACCGTTGTCTCTGACGACAGGGGAGTAAGGGACTCTGGACGCCTGCTGGGCAGCATGGTGATGGACGTTGCGGAATTCCTGGCAGTTGTTACACCTCCCGCCAGGAAAACAGAAAAGGCACAAAAGGAAGAAAGGCGCCAGGTAAACAGAACTACAATAGAAAAGGAACTGAAAGGATACTATAAAACAAAATTATAATCTGTCACCCCCTTCTGTTTCCTCCCTCAAGGGGGGATAAAGGTGGGGCAAGGAGCACAAATGAGAAGACTGGAGAAGAAACTGAAGTCTTTTTTTGAGAAAGAGGATGCGGTGCGGGAAAAAACACTCAAAATCTCCCGTGAGATAGGCAGGATGGCAGCAGACTCAATTAAGAAGATACACCAGAGGAGATACAAGGAAGCAGAGAAAGAGATGGGACAGGCGCTAACCCTGCTTAAAGATGCAAGGAATATTCTGAAAAACTTCCCTGAAATTATGTACGCCGGATTTCTGCATTCTGCGGAAAAAGAACTGGCAGAGGCATTTATCACGTTTAACATCATCAGGGACGGCAAGATACCTTTGCCGGATGAGTGCGGTTTTGACTACAAGAGTTATCTGCACGGATTATGCGAGAGCAACGGGGAACTGAGGCGGTATATGCTGGACGAGATGCGGAAGGGCAATCTGAAAGAATGCGAGAAGATGCTCGGCATTATGGATGAGATATACTTTTTCCTCTTGAACTTCCAGTATACTGATGCCATCACCCGTTCGTTGAGGAGGCAGGTTGACTATGTCCGCAGTATGCTGGAACG
>DYKC01000200.1 GCA_020722825.1 Vermiphilus sp. | reverse complement strand
GCGAAGTCTGGTTTCATTTTAATTCTTGTAAATATCAGTCAACCCCGTCTAAATAGCAGTTTACTACTTTCTAAACTCCCCGTCAAAATCTTTCCCTTTTCTTTTGTAAAGTGTATCACCCCCCAATCTTGTCAAATTTACAAAAGGTCCTTATGGCAGTTTCTCTCAGTGGGATTCCCTACGACCTAGTCTCTGAGGAAGAGGGAGAGCCAGAGCGGTATGGTAATCAGGGAAAACAGGTGGGTGGTAAACACGCAGGATGCCGCAAATTCCGTATCTGATTTGTATACCTCCCCCAGTACCACGCTGGCAATGGCAGAAGGCATCGTTGCCACCACAAGAAGGATGAGCCGGGTCTCCAAGGGAAACGGCAGGAGATGCAAAAAAAGCGCTGCAACCGCGGGGATGACCAAAAGACGAAGCCCCACAATATAGCCCTGGCGCAGGGTGAAAAGATGATGGGTTTTCAGTTCAGCCATCCTGCTGCCGGCAATAAACATTGCCACCGGAATGGTCCCTTTACCCAGTATATCCAGTGCAAAAAAGAAGGAGGTCGCAGTCTCCTGCAAAAAGGGGCCCGGGCTGAAACTGAATGAGGGACCCGTAACAAAGTCCCTGACCGCCATCACCAGTATGGCAAAAAGGATGGTCACCATCGGAACGCTTAACAGTTGTTTAAGATTCTCTCTGCGGAATCTGTTTCCAGTAAGAGCAGAAACCCCCAGCGTCCAAACCGCAAGTTCTGAACCGAGTGTTGAAAAAATCAGACCTGCAACACCTGCATTGCCCCATAGCATAAAAACAATCGGGAGCGGCAGAAAAGAATAGTTGTTGATGGTACACTGAAACAAGAACTGGTTCTCTTCCTTCTCTCCTGTAAAACCTATAAATTTGGAAGAGATAATGCCGAGTATATAGCCTGTAGACATAATAAGAAGACCGCCTGCAGGCAATACCCAGTTTTCAGCCAGTCCCCTTACGGTAAAATTGCCGACAAGGGATGTAAATATAAGCGCAGGATAAAAGAAGTTAACAACAACCTTTGACATCTGTTTGATGGTGTTTCCGTCAAGGAATTTAAGTTTCCGCGCCAGCATACCTAATCCCACCATACAGAAGATTGCCAGTATCCTTATGAATAGTTTTATGAACAT
>DYKC01000199.1 GCA_020722825.1 Vermiphilus sp. | reverse complement strand
ATTTCAAGCATAGACTCAAACTCCTTTTCGGTTATGACCTTCACTTTCAGTTCTTTTGCCCTGTCAAGTTTTGAACCAGGTTCCTGCCCGCATATTAGATAGTCCGTATTCCCTGAAACCGAACCTGTTACCTTTCCGCCTGCTTCTTTTATGAGAGAGGTTATAGACTCCCTTGTATATTTTGAAAGCGTTCCTGTGATGACAAAGGTAAGTCCTGCCAGTTTATTGTTTTTTTTCTGAACCCGTTCAGTATTCTCTGTCTTCACACCTGCTTTTTTTATCTTTTCAATAACCTGCAGATTTTCACGGTTGTTAAAGAAGTCACTGATACTTTTTGCCATAATGGGTCCTATCTCGTTTATGCCTGCAAGGGTTTCAACGTCAGCGTCAGCCAGTTCATTTAGGGAGTTAAATCTTTCTGCGAGAATTTCACTCGCATTGATGCCGATGTGTTTGATGCCGAGTGCAAAAATAAGATTTGCGAATGGTCTGTTCTTGCTTTGTTCTATCGCTGAAAGTAAATTCCACGCGGATTTTTCAGCCATACGCTCCAGTCCAATGAGGTCTTCATATTTCAGGTAATATATGTCACCGTAGTCCGAAAGCAATTTTTTCTCCACAAAGATATCAACCCATTTTTCACCAAGTCCTTCTATATCCATTGCATCTCTTGAGGCAAAGTGTATTATCCGTTCTTTCACCTGGGCTGGACACCGTACGTTGGGACATCTTATGGCAACGCCGTTTTCATCCTTAACTACCCTGCTGTGACAAACAGGGCATTCTGTGGGTATTTCTATTTCTTTCTCTTCCCCCGTACGTTTTTCAGGTATGGGTTTGATAACCTGAGGAATAACCTCTCCACTTTTTTCTATGAATACCTTATCTCCGATTTTAATTCCCAGCCGTTTTACCTCGTCAAAATTGTGGAGTGTTGCTCTTGAAACTGTTGAACCGCTTACCTCAACCGGTTCAAGTACTGCTACGGGTGTGAGCGTTCCAATTCTGCCTACCTGAACCAGCACATTCAGAAGTGTTGTCTCAACCTGCTGTGCAGGGAACTTGTATGCAACCGCCCATCTCGGGGATTTAGCGGTTATGTTAAGTTTTCTCTGGAGGTAAAGAGAATTAACCTTTATTACCATCCCGTCAAT
>DYKC01000198.1 GCA_020722825.1 Vermiphilus sp. | reverse complement strand
GCGGACACTATTCGGTGGCAGGCAACCACTCTTCCACAGAAATACAGGCAGTCGCACTCCTGAGTCAGATGAAAAGGCTGGACAGCATCATTGAAATACGGAGAAAGAACGCAGAATATCTGACCCGCAGGTTTGAAGAAATAGAGGGTATTATCCCGCAGTTACTGGATACAGATGAAATAAAGGGCACCTATCACCTGTATCTCTTTCAGTTAGAGCCGAAAAAATTAAAAGGGGACATCCAGGACTTCAAGAAAAAAATAGCAGAAAAAGGGGTAACCCAGATACCCCATTTTGCCCCGCTCTACCGTTTTTCCTTTCTTAAACAACTCGGGTATGATGTGGAGTCAATGAAGAGAGGATGCCCCAATGCAGAAGAGGCATTTTTGCACAGGTTCACCCACCTGCCACTTTATCCGTTAACCCAGGAACAACTTGAGTATATGGCTGATAGCGTAATTGAGGTTGTGAAAGAGATGCAAAGATAAAACTGTAAACATATTACGCAAGAACATACAAAATAATCACCAAGTAAAATTCCTGCAAAGGGGGAGGGAAGAAGATAACAGGTCTGATTTTTGGAACCTCGGGAACACTAACGAAGGATATGCTGAAAGAAGACAGATTAGAAAAGGTTAGGTTTAAGATAACCTTACCACTCAGTGCTTCAATGAAGAAACTGATAGAAAATATCTTCCTTGAGTCTTTACCTTCCGGGGTTGAACATACGTTTTTTCAGGTAAAGGATGAACATCAAATTTTAGACCTGCCGGTGTCTGATGCCTATGTGGTCTTCCCTTTCTAGGTTATCTATGACAGGTGGCTGCATGCCCTTTATTCCCACAATAAACCAGTGGTAATTGCACCACTGCCATATTCTGAGATATTTTCTTACGGGAATGTATACTATCCCTATTTTATAAGGGACACAAGAGAGATAGATAGTTTGCTCAAGGTCCCTCACAGGGTCTATCTGAGCAAGGATAAAAATGATTTGTCTGTTATTCTCAGGTCTCTTTATGTAAAAGACAAAATCAGCAAAACAAATGTTCTGTGTATAGGTGAACCTATGTATGAGCCCTTTCATTCCCATGACTGGGGTTATGCCATGGTAAGGGCTGTCCAGGAAAGGTTTGGCCTGAAATGGATACAGATGAGT
>DYKC01000197.1 GCA_020722825.1 Vermiphilus sp. | reverse complement strand
AATTTCTTTTTTCAACTAAAATCTTTCATACGCCAAACTTTATACAATGCCTAAACTTGAGAAATCAAGTATGTTGAAAAAGGCTTCGTATTTCTTAAGGCGATCCTGGGAAATTTCCTCAGGGGGAAAGAGAATTTGCTGTCTGTCCATAACTTCCTTGTATGGTCACCAAAAGGGAAAAATGTTAAAATACTCTATGGATGGATATCCAGACGATGCACCAGAAAATATTTTTTCAGGGAAAACAGGGTGGAGAGAGAACATATAAACCCGGTGACCGTTAAAGATATTGTGAAGGTTGTAAATAAATATTATGGAAACAGATGTAAGGTTTAAAAGCGGCAGATATAATCTTTCAGGGGTTTTACACATTCCTTCCAAAGGGAAACTTCCCTATCCTGCGGTTGTTATGTTTCATGGTTTCGGCGTGAACAAATCAGAGTTTCGTTTTATTTTTACGAAAACAGCAAGATGTCTTTCGGACAGAGGGATATCTGTTTTGAGGTTTGATTTTATGGGGTCGGGGGACAGCGAAGGCAGTTTTGAAGATATGACACTGTATACTGAGATGAAAGACGGAGAAAACGCTTTAAACTTCATTTTACAGGACAAAAGATTCAATAAAAACAGGCTCGGGATTCTCGGACTTTCTATGGGTGCGGTAACTGCCTCTTTTATTGCTTCTAAATATAGAACAAAAGCCCTGATTTTATGGGCTCCTGTAGCATACCCTGAACGGATTAAAGAATTGATTCTGACAAAAAAACTTAAAAGCAGCCTCCTTAAAAAGGGCAGAGTGTATTTCCCAGGAATGGGGCACTATCTCGACAGAAAATTTTTTAAATCCCTTGATGCTGTAAAGCCTATAAACTATGCAGAAGGTTACAGAAATAACGTACTTGTGATTTGTACAAAGGATGATATGACCGTGCCATTCAGTCACTCACTCGCTTATTTTGAGGCATTCCATAAGAATGCTCTTTTTCCGCGCCTGATTATATTTGATGAGGGAGGACATGGCTTTACCAACGAATTTTCAGAGAAAAACCTGATAGAAGAGACTATTGGGTTTTTCTCTGAAACCCTTCTCTAATCGCATTTTACCCTGCCTTAAAGCAAGATAACTCCATTACAGACAAATACTTATTGAGGTATAATACAGAGAAGTGGTA
>DYKC01000050.1:4871-7581 GCA_020722825.1 Vermiphilus sp. | reverse complement strand
TTCCCCTTTTTTCTTCCGTACCACACCGTAGGCACCTCACAAATTTTATACCCGTTGAGGAAAAAATTAATGCATGCTTCCATTGATACTGCAAAACCCTTCTCCTTCAGGTCAAAAGAAAGCAGAATCTTCCTGCGGTACATCTTGAAGGCATTGCCAACATCCCTGGTCTGTATCCCCGTTAAAATATGCAGTGTCACACCTACGAATCTTGAAAAGAACCCTTGTATTATAGGCCCCCCCACTCTCTTGCCTCCGCGAATGTATCTTGAGCCGCATATAATGTCACAGCCTTCGGATGCCTTTTCAAGCATTAAAGGCAAAGTCCCCGGGTCATCACAACTGTCAGCCATAAATGGGACAACAAACTCACCGGATGCGCTCTCAAAACCTGTTTTTAAAGCATTGGCAAAACCAGCGGGCCTTAAATTATTCACAGGTTTTATAAATGGATATTTTCGCGTCAATCTTTTGACAACGCTTTGCGTGCCATCTCTTGAATGGTCGTTCACAACAACTATTTCAGTATCTTCAGGATTTATAGCGGCGGCTAAATTTCCGATGGCTTCCTCTATGTTTTCCTCTTCATCTCTCGCCGGTATTATCACACTCAGTTTTTTACTCATTGCAATACCGCCTTATACAAGGTTTCGTTTCTTGAGTTCGGAAGAGGCCTTCAGAAATTTATCTTCTGCTTTTGCAGTCTTTGACCAGGCCACAAGATTTTTCAGTCCTTCATTAAGAGGGACCTTTGGTTTAAAACCGAGCATCTTTTCTATCTTGCTGGTATCAGCATAGCAGTGCCTTACATCACCCTTCCTGAATTTATATGTCACCTCAGGTTGAACGTCTTTCACGCCAAGAAGTTTTATCAGTATATTTGCTATCTCCAGTATACTTATAGGTCTGCCTGAACCAACATTGAATATCTGATAATCTGCTTTCTCACTTTCCATTGAAAGTATGCAGGCATCCACAATATCCCCAACCCAGATGAAATCCCTTGACTGTAAACCATCTTCATATATAACAGGGGGATTGTGGTTTTTGAGCCTGCTTAAAAAGATAGCAGAAACACCTGTATAAGGATTGGAAAGCGACTGTCTTGGTCCATAAACATTGAAGAATCTTAAAGCCGTAACAGGTATGCCATAGGTTTTTCCTATCAACAAAGACATTTCTTCCTGTTCTTTCTTGGAAACTGCATATATTGAGTTTGAAACAAGCGGGGTATCTTCAGGTGTGGGAACTGGTCTTAAAATTCCACTACAATGGGGACACTTAGGTTCCCAGTATCCTTCACTCTGTTTTTTCCCCGTGAAGTGAGAGGACTCTGTTGATGCGGAAAAATCTCTCAAAGGAGGTTTTACCCTTCCACATTTTTTACACTCATACAAACCCTCTCCGTAGATGCTCATAGACGATGCCACAATAAGTTTTTTCACCCTGTGTTTTTCGTTCACAAGTACATCAAGCAGGTTGGCAGTTCCCTGTATGTTACTCTCAACGTATTTTGCAATCTGGTACTGGGACTGTCCCACACCGACCGCAGCGGAGAGATGAACAACAACATCAGTATCTGCAATAACCTCTTTCAACTGCTTTCTTTTCCTGACATCTCCTCTTATAAACCTCGCCTTCAGATTATAATACTCAGGCAGTCCCTCAGGATGAACCTGCGGCTCAAGGTTGTCAAAAATAGTCACCTTATATCTTCTCTTAACCAGTTTATCCACGAGATGACTGCCTATAAAACCCGCTCCCCCTGTAACAAGTATTTTCTTCATAGCACCTTCTCTCTAAAATAGTTAATAGTTTTTTTAAGCCCTTCCTCCAGTTGTACCTTCGGTTTCCAGTTAATCAATTTCCTGGCTTTTGAGATGTCAGGATTTCTTCTTTTAGGGTCATCTTCAAGTGCCGGCAGAAACTCTATCTTTACCTTCTTTCCAATAATATTCTGGATAATCTCTGCCAGTTGAAGAACCGTAAATTCTCCGGGATTCCCCAGATTAACAGGCAGGTGATAATCTTTTATGTCCATCATCCTGACTATCCCGTCTATCAGGTCATTAATGTAACAGAAACTTCTCGTTTGTTTCCCGTCGCCGTAGACCGTCATAGGTCTATCTGTAAGCACCTGATAAATAAAATTGGGTATAACCCTACCGTCATTAAGGCGCATCCTTGGTCCGTAGGTGTTAAAAATCCTTATTATCCTGGTGTCAACCGTGGCCTTTCTGTAATAGGTCATTACTATCGCTTCACCGTATCTTTTCCCTTCGTCATAAACCGCTCTCGGTCCAACAGGATTCACGTTTCCCCAGTACTCTTCACTCTGTACAGGCATCAGCGGGTCGCCGTAAACCTCAGAGGTGGAAGAAAATAAAAACCTTGCATTACACCGCAGTGCAAGTTTCAGCAGATTTTCCGTTCCAATTGAATTGACACGTAAGGTCTCAAGGGGATTTTTGAAATAGTCGGGTGGTGATGCGGGACTTGCCAGGTGAAATATATAATTAAAGTCTCCCGGCAGTTTCTCTACATCAAGATGTATCACATCCTCTTTTATAAATCTGAAGTCTTTTCTTTTCAAAAGTTCTTTGATGTTTTCTTCACTGCCGGTAATAAGATTATCCAGACACCAGACCTCGCACCCGCGGGCAACATAGTAATCACATAGATGACTGCCTATAAACCCTGCCCCTCCAGC
>DYKC01000050.1:0-4771 GCA_020722825.1 Vermiphilus sp. | reverse complement strand
TTCATAAGTTTTTTTATCCTTTTAAAATCAAGGTTCTTAAATTCCTCCCATTGCGTCAAAAAAATCAGCAAATAGGAGTTTTCGGCAGCCCTATAAGAATCTTCGCAATAGGAGATGTCTGGAAAAATTTTCTTCATATTCCCATTTGCCTGCGGGTCATAACACCTGACAACCGCTCCTTCCTTCAAAAGCATCTTTATTATATCTATTGACGGCGCTTCCCTTACATCGTCGGTCTCCGGCTTGAAAGCAAGTCCGAGTACCGCTATCTCCTTGCCCTTGAGGTTCCATAACAAATTCTTTGCCTTTCTTATAACAAGCATGCGCTGTTCTCTGTTTATTTCCCTGACCTCCTTGAGAAGATTAAACGGGTACCCTACGTCCTCCGCCAGTTTAATGAATGCTGATACGTCCTTCGGAAAACAGCTGCCGCCCCAGCCGATACCTGCTTTCAGAAAATCCCTACCTATTCTTCTGTCATAGCCCATACCTTCGGATACCTTTTCAACATCCGCTCCCACGCGTTCGCAAATCTGCGATATGGCATTTATATAGGAAATCTTGAGTGCAAGGAATGAATTAGATGCGTGCTTTATCAGTTCAGCACTCTTGACGTCTGTAAAAATAAGAGGCACCTTCAAAGGAGCGTATATCTCTTCAAAAATCTTTCTTGCCCTGTCGTTTTCAACTCCTACAACAATCCTGTCCGGTTCCATAAAATCTTTTATTGCACTACCCTCCCTGAGAAACTCCGGGTTAGCCGCAATGTCAAACTTTATGCCCGTAGGAGCCATAAGTTCAAGTGTCCTTCTTACCCATTCACCCGTAAGAACAGGAACAGTACTTTTCTCAACAATAAGTTTATAGGGAGCGTCACCGTCGGGCCTTTTTTTTATACCTTTGAGTGCCTTTGCAATCGCAACCGTTACGTTTTCAACATAAGAAAGGTCTGCCCCTCCCTCGTCGGTAGTAGGAGTACCTACTGCTATAAAAATGATGTCGCTTTTTTCCACCAGTTCCATTATGGTTGTCACGAAAGCAAGATTCCCGTTTTTACATGTTTCTTCAATCATATCCCGTAATCCAGGCTCATAAAATGGCATCTCCAGATTTCTGATCTTCTCTATCTTGTCCACATCGTTATCGGCACAAACAACACTGTGTCCCAGTCTGGCAAAACATCCCGCCGTAACCAGACCTACATGTCCTGCCCCTATTATTCCTATATTCTTCATTACATCCCCTTCTTCCCTTAAAGGTTCCTTCTTAATCCTCCCTTTGCAAGGAGGCATGGGAGGATTTTATTCTTCAGTCTTTGCCCCTTGTCATATGCTACTTGCTGTTGGTTTTTTTTATAATATCTATATTATCTCCTATCCAGTCAATGAGTTTCCTCACACCCTGCTCCTTTGAGACCTTTGGAATCCAGTTAAGTTCCTTCTTCAATCTTGTATTATCACTTATAAAAATCCTCTGGTCCCCGGGCCGCCAGTCTGAAAAATCGTATTTGATATCAATATTTAGAATCTTTTTAAGAAACTCTATCAGTTCCAGTAAAGAAAAGGTGTTTTCTGGACCACCGCCTATGTTATAAATTTCCCCCCTGATCTTTTCTATATTTCTGACCGCTAAAAGATATGCACCTATTAAATCAGAAACCTCAAGCAAATCACGCACCTGTTTGCCATCACCATAAATATTTATCTTGTTTCCAAGCAGACTTTTTATGACAAAGTGTGCAACCCAGCCCTGGTCCTCATTTCCATACTGGTGTTCCCCATAAATGCAGGATTGTCTGAAGACAACCGTCTTTAAACCATATATCCTGTGATAGTCCCTTACGTACTGGTCTGCCACCCCTTTTGAATTACCATAGGGGGAATGGAAGTCAAGGTTTTCCGCTTCATTGATACCGTTTTTCTTGTCTGTTAAAATGTAACGGGTTTTTCCTTCTTTCAATTTCAGATGAAGCAGTTCACCATATACCTTGTTTGTAGAGGCAAAAATAAAGATGGCATCCGGAGATGCTTTTCTGACTGCTTCCAAAGTGTAGAGAGTCCCTTCAGCGTTTATTTTAAAATCCTCTATCGGGTCATCCACAGACTTTGTCACTGCCACCTGTGCCGCCAGATGATAAACCTCACGGCATCCTCTTGCCGTCTCTTTAAGTTTTTTGTAGTCCCGCACGTCTCCCTTGATAAACTTCAGGTCTTTATACTTTTTTGAAAGCAGCCACCTCAGATTGTTTTCCGTCCCTTTCCTGGAAAGGTTATCATAAACTACAACAAAGTTGTTCTTATTTTCCAGTAGTTTACTCGCAAGGTTTACCCCTATGAACCCCGCCCCTCCGGTTATAAGAATCCTTTTCTTATTCATTTTACTCCTGCCTTTCTTATGTGATACACCTCAAGAAAATAATATTCCTGTTTCCCCTTTCCCTTCAGAACATCAAGGAAAGAATAGTTTTTTAGAATCTTCAACCCCTTTATTTTAACCGATTTATCGCTTAAAAAGAAATTCTTTACGTCGTTATTCCAAGAATCTTCTACAAATCCATAGTTTAACAACAACCAGAACCCGTCATATTTCTCATATATATTTTCCAGTTTTATATGCAGATTCTTTACTGATGAGTGATTGACCTCAAGCAGAGACAATCTACCTTTATAGTACCAGTTCCAGGGGCTGAACGGCTCAAAGAACCCTGAAAATCTTCTTTCTCTGGGCTCTGTGAAGATAACAACCTCTCCAGTTTTTTGTTCATCTTGAATCAACCGACCTATCTGACGGTAAGGGATTAACTTGCTGGCATCATGATATTGAAGACTATTTCCACTATAGTAATAATAGATTGAAGGAGTTAAAAACATAATCAGCAGACCTGAAGCAATACCCCTTTTTTTTCCTTTAAGAATACCATCTACCCCCGACGCAATAAGTATAAAAAAGAACGGCTGCAGGTGAATAAAATTCTGGGGAATCGTTGCCTTAATAAGAAAAAACATAACACCAGAGGTTGTGAGAACAATCAGTGAAAAAAGATGTAGAACGTCCTGTTTTGAGAAAAGTCCTGATATAAAAAACACCAAAAAAAGGATACCTCCGGGTAAAACAAAAGTCAGGTTGAGTGGTGAAAGTGTTTCGCCGAAGATAAAATAGTAGAATGTATAGGCCAGACGCAAAAAAGGATTTGTTACGGTATGGGTTGCCCCTTTTACAAAGGCAATCTGGGAAAAAAGAGGTCCTGCTGCGTATGGAATATACGCCGCCAGAATAATCGCGGCAGGCAACACGCAAATCTTCACAGGCAGTTCTTTACGCCTGATGAGTAATGTTAATATCTGGGCGGCAAATATCAGGATGCCATAGTTGTGCAGGAATACCGCAGTTATGGTTGACAGAACCCATACTGCTGAAAAACCAGTTTTCTGTGTATTCAAAAACCTGAAAAACATCAGTACCGAAAGGAGAGAAAAAAAGGTGAGCATGCTGTACGACTTAACCATCTGCGACCAGAGGATTGCCGCAGGAGAAAAAACAAAAAGAATAAGCGGATGAAAATTCTCCTGACGCATCTGCTTTAATAACAGATAAAAAATAACTATCGCTCCAGTTCCAAATAATGCAGGTATAAAACGCAGACCGAATTCACTCTGTGTAAAATGGAAAATAAAATGTACAATGCTATAGAATAAAGGAGGATGGGCATCATTTTTGATTATCCAACCGAGCATTTTCTGAAAGTTCAGCCTTGCCAGGGAAATCGCCAGAAACTCATCACACCAGAAACTTTTTGCCGAGATATGAAAAAATCTCAAAAAAACACCTGTTACAATGATAATTATAAACAGGACTTTATTTTTTAATTTCATAGACATAGACCATTTCCTTCCACTTTACAGGCGGATATTCCTCCTCCACTCTTTTTATCTCTATAAATCTCTCAGTATTATCCTTTATATAACTTATTACATCTGCCCCATATGAATTTTCCACTGATGCACCGTTACATTCCACAACACCAAATACAAGATAATCTATTCCATAAGAAACTATCTGTTTCTCAAACTCCTCAATATTTAGAGGTAAACATATCACCCTTTTATTTGTGAGATATGCAATTTCAGGAGGATAACCAAACTGAGCCATAACACCATCACCCGGAAGACTGTTAATAAATTCCGCCGTCTTCTGCAGTTCGGTAACCCTGCGGGAAAAACCAAAGAAATGCGGGTGGGTAGATATCCAGAAAAAAACAAAACCCGTAAAAAATAAGGGTAGAGAAAAACTCAGTGCTTTCGCTGAAACCTTGATTTTTGTCAGACCAATTCCCAGAAAGTAAGCCACAGGCAGAAGAACAGGTATGGAAAACCGCGGGTCGCTTATCTCAAAAACAGCAGGTGATAGAAAGGAAAAGGAAATTACAAGCATTAAATAGCCTGTTTTATCTTTCGTTTTTAAAGAATGCAGAACACCTGAAAACAAAAGAAATATCAAAGGTACGTATAAAATCAGAAAAACAACAATATCCTTTTTTGCTATATCTACCGATGAGATATGAACGGGAGGAATCAGGTTAAACAAAGCACCGGCATATTTTATGTAGTGTGCCGGATTAAGCGAAATGCCAGCACAGGTTAACTCTTTCGTCCACTGGAAACTTCTTGGTGTAAAAAGATGGATAAGTCTGTAATCAGCAACACTTTCTATTAAGCCATCCACACCAGCTGGATAATATGTGTTGTGAACATAAATCCACCACCTCCCCAGA
>DYKC01000049.1 GCA_020722825.1 Vermiphilus sp. | reverse complement strand
TTTTTCTTTTGCTCTTTGTTGGCAAGTCAACTTCGCCACTAAACCTAACTTCACACCTTCAAACGCCAAAACCATTGTCAGTAAAGGAAATCACCTTTTTAGTATGACAATATACCTTATGTTGTCCTGTCCCTGTCACTATAACTTTGGTCTTTAGTTTGCGCCGATAGGTATTCTTCCCATAGGAACCTGCTTTTCTCTTCTGTCCTCTCTTGTAATGTTGATAATTAGCAATAAATTCTTTTACCTGCCTCCTTTGACGCATTTTACCCCCAGCGATTATAGCCCACTGACTTTCCACAATACGCAAGGCAGACAGAATACTTGTAATAGACCAGGGCGTAATCGCCGAAGAAGGCACTCATGAAAAACTGTTGACTGAAGGAAAGGTTTACAGTAACTTTTATAAGATACAGTGGCAATTACAACCTGACATCAGAAATGGGGATTCTTAAACAAAGGAGAAAATCATGGAACTGAAAAACAGAACGGCTATAGTTACCGGTTCAGGAACAGGAATAGGGAGAGCAATTGCAGTTGAATTTGCAAAAAATAATGCACGGGTCGTGTGCTGTGGAAGACGTATGGAAAAGATACAGGAGACGGTAAATATTATTAAAAAACAGGGTGGTAGAGCACTGGCTATAAAAACAGATGTGACAAGTCCTTCTGAGGTTAAGAATCTTGTATCTGAAACGGTTAAAAGATTTGGAGGTATAGATGTACTATTTAACAATGCCGGTAGTTTCCACACCATAGGTGCTCTATGGGAGATTGACCCGGAACAATGGTGGGAAGACGTAAAGGTGAACCTGCGCGGGGTTATGTTATGCTGTCATATGGTACTGCCCTATATGATAAAACAAAACTCGGGGATAATAATTAATATGAACGGCGGAGGTGCTACTACATATCTTACCGGCGGCTCGGCATACGCCTCTTCAAAAGCCGCTGTCATGCGTCTGACGGAAAATCTGGCAAAAGAACTGGAACATGAAAAATCCAATGTCCTCGTTTTCGGGATGGGGCCAGGACTGGTAAGGACAGAGATGACGGAACTTCAGGCTAAGACCGCACAGGGACAGAAATGGATTCCTTCCACACTGGAGTTTTTCAAAATGGGTAAAACAAGAAATCCTGAGGACTGTGCAAAAACAACTGTTGAACTTATAAAGAATGCCTGTCCGGAATTAAACGGAAGAAACTTCGGTGTTGGTCAGAATTTTTCAGACATCATCAAGCGTTTGCCCGAAATAAGGAAAAACGATCTTTACGTAATGCGCTTCAAATCCTAAGATATGCGCTTGGTGAGATTTGAACTCACAACCTCTGGCTCCGGAGGCCAACGCTCTGTCCAGTTGAGCTACAAGCGCAGGTATCTATAAAAGCGGAAAAATCAGCGATTTGCAAGTAGACTGCTGAAATCAACATCATCTCTGTTGAAAATTGAGACAAGAGGAATTTTCTTCTCAGCAAGAGCCTCCCTGGCTCCTTCAAAACGGTCAACAATAGCAATAACCTTTTTGACAACTGCTCCTGCCTCCTCCACCGCCTTTATCGCTTTAAGAACAGAACCTCCTGTGGTAACCACATCATCAACTATAACCACCGACCATCCTTTCTGAAGATGCCCTTCAATAAGTTTACCCATACCATGCTCTTTCTGGGCGGACCTCACTATGAAGGCTTTAACAGGACATTTTTCCAGATGGCTCAACACAGCCACCGCAGAGGCAATAGGGTCTGCGCCTATTGTCATTCCGCCTATGGCATCTATTTTTTCCTGCCCTATCATTGACAGAATGATTTTCCCAGTTAGGTATAAACCTTCAGGGTCACAGGTTATAAGTTTACCGTCTATATAGTAGTTGCTCATCTTCCCTGAAGACAGCTTTCTCTCTCCAAGGAACAATGCCCTTTCCTTTATAAGTTCAAGAAGTCTGGTCTTCATCTCCTTTATATCATCTTCTCTCTTTTGCATACATAAATCTCCCAATCAATTGCAAACATAAAATGTAATATGTGCGATATTCTACTCCTCACATTTCCCTTTTAGAAAGCGGGTAATTACTCCTGTTCTTTGCCTTCTGTAAGTTCTTTTATCTTATAGGTTCTTACCCTGAGGGCAAGTTTCTCCCTGGTGCCCCTTCTCCACAGAGCGGACATTCTCACCCCGAGTCCGACACAGATAAGGGTTATAACAATACCGATGGAGTTCACAATATTGTTACTAATCACAAAATCCGAACCGAAAAGCAGAAACAATCCCATTGAGAATTATAAATACCCATATCAACATTGTACACCTTCTGGGTTAAAGTACGCCTGGCCCGACTCGAACGGGCAACCCTCTGCTTAGAAGGCAGATGCTCTATCCTTTGAGCTACAGGCGCTCAAAATCTCACTATATTTTAACCTTCCCCACGATAGAAGTCAAGGTAACGCTGTTGGACAAATCTGCCAGTTTGTTATAAAATTTCAAAGGAGCATCACTGCCTGTCACTACAAAGGAAGTGAAGCAATCTCTACGTTAAGATTGAGATTGCCACAGCAAAAAACGCCTTGCAATGACAAAGAGCAGCGGCTCGGGAAGGAGATAAAATAATGGAAAATCCGAATGACAGATACTGGGGAAAAATAAAAAATCTGGGTGTTTTTTCAATGGTTTTTCCCTTAATAATACTTATTGTAAGCATTCTGCTTCTGAAAAAAGGATTACCGGAATTGGTTGACAACTATGAACAGGGAATGGCAAGGATATTACAATACATACTCTTCACAATCGGAGTGCTGATATTTTTCTTCTGCGACGGACTTTCAGATTTTTTTACCCGCCGGCTTTTTGTCGCTGACAGACAGAGGGAGCAGGAAAATCTTTCTTCCTACTTTGCTTATGTATTTATTATTATGTGGATGCTGAATATGATTTCGTTATCAGGCTTTGTTGGATTTCTGATATGCAGAAACCTGACCTGGCTGACAGTTTTTGTAATACTAAACCTTTCTTTACAGATGAAATACTTCCCTTCCGAGAGAAGGTTCAAAAAACTCTTAGAACTCGTAAAAAAATAAAAAAAGAAGAGAAAAAGCGGGATACGGGATTCGAACCCGTGTTCCGAGCTTGGGAAGCTCGTACTCTACCCCTGAGTTAATCCCGCATAAATGATACAGAATTAACCGCCGCTAAAAATCAACTGATATCTGACCCTATTTTTTTTCAAAATCTTTAATCCTACTCATGAAATCTGCAACAGACAAATCCTCCGATTGTCCGATTTCACTTCTCTGCACTGTCCTGATATCCTTCACAGCATATAGATAAAGAGTCCCATCTATGTTGTTTTCAACAATATATCTTACAGCTTCCTTCTTGCTGCTAAAAATCTTTTCTTTTCGTTCCGAAACAGCAATTTTGGCCAGTTCCTCCTCTGGCAATTCCCTTATTGAGGCATAGAGCCGATAGCCGAAACCATGAGGCCTTATGAGTTTTATCTCCTCAACCGTTTCCTCTCCTACGGTAATACCTGTGCATACGGCCTCTTCCGGAGAGATACAAAGGTATTCCTTTGGACTCACCTATATCTCTTAATTTCCCTTTCCATAATATGAACATTAATATTTTTACCACATTTTGACAAATCTGCCAAAAAATTATTTTGGTATTTTTAAGTCTTGACAGTTTTTAAATTTTAAGGTATAATACGCATTTCAATAGAAAAAGAAAGAAAAAGAACGTCTGGTTAAACAATTCCACTAAAAAAGGAGGTAGATATGGGAAAGATGAAGTTACGACCACTGGGAGATAGGATAGTGGTTGAACCATTGGAGACAGAGGAAAAAACAAAAGGAGGTATCATTCTCCCTGATACCGCAAAAGAAAAGCCACAGGAAGGCAAGATTGTTGCGATAGGTAAGGGAAAACTTGATGAAAACGGCAAGCCTGTGGCTATGGAAGTGAAGGTAGGAGATAAAGTTTTATATGGCAAATACGCAGGCACGGAAATAACCATTGACGGTAAAAAGTATATGATACTGAAAGAAGAGGACGTGCTGGCTGTTGTTGATGAAAAATAACGGAGGTGTTATATGGCTAAAAAGATATTACTCGGGGAAGAAGCACGAAGGAAAATTCTGGAAGGTATGAGCCTAATGGCGGAGACACTGAAACCGACACTTGGGCCCAAAGGTAGAAGTGCAATTCTGGAAAAAAAGTTCGGTTCACCTACAGTCATTAATGACGGGGTTACCATAGCAAAAGAGATTGAGGTGGAAGATCCGACACTAAACCTCGGAGTACAACTTCTCAGAGAGGTTGCCTCAAAAACAAACGATGTGGCAGGAGACGGAACAACAAGTGCATCACTCCTTGCGCTGAATATTGCAAGGGAAGGTTTTAAAAACGTTGCAGCTGGAGCAAATCCTGTACATATGCGCAGAGGAATAGAAAAAGCAGTAAAAGCGGTTGTTGACAAACTCAAGTCAATGAGTAAAACCGTAAAGGACAAGCATGAGATACAACAGGTTGCCACCATTGCTGCCGCCAACGACACCGAAATAGGGCGCATCATAGCCGACGCTATGGACAAGGTGGGCAAGGAAGGTGTAATTACGGTTGAAGAGGCAAAGGGAACAGAAACAGAACTTAAGGTTGTTGAGGGTATGCAGTTTGACCGCGGATACCTTTCCCCTTATTTTATAACAGATGCTGAAAGAATGGAAAGTGTGCTTACTGACGCTTATATTCTTATACACGATAAGAAGATTTCCGCGGTTAAGGATATTCTACCACTCCTGGAAAAGGTTGCCCAGACAGGAAAACCTCTGCTCATAATTGCCGAAGAAGTAGAAGGAGAGGCACTTGCAACCCTTGTTGTCAACAAAATAAGAGGGACATTCACCTGCTGTGCAGTAAAAGCCCCTGGTTTCGGCGACAGGAGGAAGGCAATGCTTGAAGACATTGCCATCCTTACAGGCGGACAGGCAATTATGGAAGAACTCGGTCTGAAACTGGAGAACATTGACCTGAGCATGCTCGGCAAGGCAAAAAGAGTCGTCGTTGATAAAGAGAATACTACCATCGTGGAAGGAGGAGGGACAGCCTCCAAGATACAGGGACGCATAAAACAGATAAAGAGTGAAATTGAGAAAACCACTTCTGATTATGACAGAGAAAAACTCCAGGAACGTCTCGCAAAACTGGCAGGCGGAGTTGCTGTAATCAATGTCGGGGCACCCACTGAAACTGACATGAAAGAAAGAAAAGCACGGGTGGAGGATGCTCTGAGTGCCACAAGAGCAGCCGTAGAAGAAGGTATTGTCCCCGGAGGTGGTGTTGCTCTTCTGAGATGTGAGGCAGAGATAGATAAACTCAAATTTGATGACCCTGACGAAAACACAGGAGCAAAAATTGTAAGAATGGCTCTTGAAACACCACTCAGGCAGATAGCAGAAAACTCAGGGTTTGATGGAGCAGTTGTTGCACAGAAGGTTAAGGAATCCGAAGAAGAAAACTTCGGGTTCAATGCAGAAACGGATAAGTATGAAAACCTTGTAAAAGCAGGCATAGTTGACCCGACGAAGGTTGTTCGGTCAGCCCTTGAAAATGCATCCAGCATGTCAGCTCTCCTGCTCACGACAGAATCACTTGTAACTGAAATACCCGAAAAGAAGAGCGCTCCACCAACTCCACCCCCTTATCCTGAATACTAAGAGAGAGAAGTGCAAGAGGGGACCCTGTTCTAATGCAGGGTCCCCTCTATAAAGGTGTAATGAAAGGGTACCATTTGTATGTAAGCGGAGACGTTCAGCAGGTTGGATTCAGGTGGTATACCCGCCAGATTGCTCAGGAGACAGGGGTATATGGCTGGGTTAAAAACCTTGATGACGGCAGGGTTGAAATAATGGTGGAGGGAGAAGAGGCTGCCCTTGATTCTTTTCTGCAAAAGATTCAGAACGGCTACCTCGGCAAAAACATTTCGGAAATAAACAAATTTGACCAACTATACACAGGAAGATTTACTTCGTTTAAGATAACGTTCTAACCAGAACTAAAAAAGTGAATAAAAAAGACGAATATGCACAATGTGAAAAAGCAGGTCTGGACGCAAACCTGCCTGCAATCCGCTCCTTTAAGAATCAATTCAGGTTTTATACCATAACGATAGTAATACCTGAGTACACATCCCTGTGTCCGAAAACAGGACAGCCTGATTTCGGAACCATTACTATTGAATACCAACCGGCAAAACTCGTTGCAGAATTAAAATCTCTCAAGTTATACATACAGAGTTACAGGAACTTAGGCATATTCTATGAAAATGCGGTAAACAGGATATTAAATGACTTCGTGAGCGCATGTAAACCTGAATGGTGTAAAATAAAAGGCGAGTTCACTCCCCGGGGAGGTATTAGATCAACGGTTGAGGCTACATATCCCCGTAAAACGCGGAAACCTTAATAAAAATTTTTGACAGTCACAAAAATATAGTTTATATTGTCTGCCTATGCTGACAAAAGAAATTGAAAGACTGGTTGAATTGCAGAAACTGGACAACGAAATAAAAACATTAACAGAAACAATCAATAATTATCCCCTCAAAAAAAAGCAGATGATGCAACCTGTGGAGTCCCTCCTTAAAGATATGACCTCAATAAAAAAAGAACAGAAAAAACTACAGATTTCAAGGAAAGAGAAAGAACTGGAGATTCAGGAAAAAGAAGAGAAAATAAAAAAACTACTGAAAAGACTGGATGAAGTAAAAACCAATAAAGAATATGCCTCACTGCTATCTGAAATAGAAGACCTGAAAAAGAAAAAATCAGATGTAGAAGATAATCTGCTTTTGCTTATGGAAAAAGATGAACAGTTTAACGAACAACTGAAAAATTATTCCTCTAAGTCAGAGAAGTTGAAACTTGATGTTGAAGAAAAAATACAGGAAGAGAATAAAAAAATAGAGTCTATGCAGGTACAACTGAAGGAAAAAGCAGCCCTCAGAGAAAAAATGGTTTCAGAGATAAGCAGGGAAATTTATAGTTTGTACGAAAAAATACGGGCAAGTAAAAAAGACGGGATTGCCATATGCCCTCTTGAAGGAGAGAGTTGTACAGGGTGTTCAGTTTTTGTTCCAACCTATCTGGTAGAAAAAGTCAAGGCAAAGAAAACCCTGGTTCAATGTGAAAACTGCAGTAGAATTCTTTACTGATGGAAAATCTTACTGTTTATATTGACGGCGCCTCAAAAGGAAATCCAGGAAAGGCGTCCATAGGAATTGTCATCTGTTCCGATGATAAAACACTTCTGAAAAAAACAGGAATGTCCATCGGGAATGCAACCAACAATTCTGCTGAATACATAGCTCTCATCACGGCTCTGATTGACTGCTTTCACTACAAGCCCCGGCAACTAGAGATAAAAAGTGATAGTTTGCTCCTTATAAGGCAGATGCAGTCTCAATACAAGGTTAAAGATGTATGGCTCCAGAAACTGCATTTTATAGCATCCCGTCTTGTTTCCGGGTATAATAAGGTAGTATTCACGCATATTCCGCGGGAAGAAAACAAAGAGGCAGATAAGATTGCCAAGGAACATATAGAAGGTGACCTGTTTTAAGGTATAGGGGGAGTCGGGCGGCCGCGTATTTTCACTTATGAAAATATGAGGAAAGTCCGGA
>DYKC01000196.1 GCA_020722825.1 Vermiphilus sp. | reverse complement strand
GGCGGCAAGGCGTGTGGTGCAGGTGGAGGAGGGTGCCTGTTGTTTTTCTGTGGCGAAGGTAGAACCACTTCTGTAAAGAGGGCTCTTACACGGTCAGGTGGTGAGATTATACCCTTCAAATTCGCAGAAAAAGGGCTTACGTGGGAGGTAGCAACCTGAATAGATGAAAAAAATTAAGGTGTGTTATGTACTGGGGACGCTGGAGATCGGAGGAACTGAAAGGCAACTTTTGCTGTTGTTGAAAAAGATTGACAGGGAAAAATTTACACCTGTTCTGATTGCATTGAGGGGCGGTAGAATGAAGGAGGAATTTGAGGGGATTGTCAAGGTCTTTGTACCGGGGAAAAAATGGAAGATTGACCCGTTTGTCCTCTTTAAAATTGCAAGAAGGCTCAAGAGAGAAAAACCTGACATACTGCATACATTTATGTTTACCTCAAATACATGGGGAAGGCTTGCAGGTATTCTTGCAGGGGTACCCGTTATTATTGCCTCAGAAAGAAGCATGGATCTATGGAAGAGGTTTTATCATTTCTGGGTAGACAGGTTTTTTGCACGGCACACAAAAAAAATTGTATGCAATTCTTACCAGGTCAGGAACAGATATGAGAAAATTTTAGGCAGGTATTCGGACAGGTTATCTGTAGTATATAACGGGCTTGATACAAACCTTTATGATAGCGTGGAGTATAAGGGAGAAACAGTGAGAGGTCTCGGAATAACAGGAAATGAAAAAGTAATTCTGACAGGTGGGAGATTATCTCCTGAAAAGAGTCTGGATACCCTTATATCTGCTGTCCCTGAGGTCTTAAAGAAGTGTGTGGAGACAAGGTTTGTTATTGCAGGCGAAGGGCGTGAAAAGGATAAACTTTTGGAACTTGCAAAGAAGTTGGAGGTGGATAAGAAAATAATTTTCGCAGGCTACAGAGGGGATTTACCTGAACTTATAAAAATATCAAGTATTGTAGTACTGCCTTCCTTGTGGGAGGGTATGCCAAATCTTCTGCTTGAGGCTATGGCTCTGAAGAAGCCCGTGGTAGCAACGGATATAGGGGGTTCAAGGGAGATTGTGAAAAACGGGGAGAATGGTTTTCTCGTGCCTGTGAGAAGTCCCGAAAAACTTGCTGAGAAAATTGTTCACCTTCTGAGAAATGAGGCGTTGTGCAGGGATATGGGAGAAAAGGGATACAGAATGGTAAAGGAAA
>DYKC01000048.1 GCA_020722825.1 Vermiphilus sp. | reverse complement strand
CTACGAAAGACCCAAAATTTTTGAGGATATCAACTTTATCAACATAGATTATAAACCGTTTGATGCGAGCAGATGGACGGTTCTTCCGTCTGGACTGATAGGTTCTGTCAGACTGATAAAACCTTAGATGTTCTTAGAAAAATGATGAATTTTTTGATGGCGGGTCTATCCGGGAAGGCTTTCCTGACAGCCTTCTCGTATATTTCCATCTGTTGTCTGTAACGTTCAGGTTCATTACCTTCCAGTTTGTAATCATATATATGGCAATCCTGTTCACCTTTCAGAATAATCCTGTCAATGCTTCCTGTGTAAATTTCGCCCTTTTCAACTTCAACTATAAACGGCAGTTCAGAAAAAGCCTCTCCTTTTGGTAGATTTTCTACGATTTCCTTTATCTCCGGATTTTTTACGATATTTTCATATATCTTCATAAGGAAATTTTCTGTTTCCTGTGTATCAACCAGGTTTGTTTTCCCTAGGTAAAAACGCATTCTATTTTCATAGGCCTCTCTTTCCAGTCTTGTTTTACCCTCGGAGATTTCATGCAAAATTTTGTGCACAATTTCTCCTACTATGGTTCTTTCATAACGATAATAGTCCTGTTCTTTTTCACGCGTATAGGATGTGAGAACAGGGAATTTCTTTTCCTTCAAAAATTCAACTTTTTCTTCCTTCTTTGTTTCTTCCTCTGTAAAGACTTCCGTATAAGAGGATACAGATGCAGGCGGAAATGCAGTCTCAAACCTCAAGAGACGTTTTATCCACAGACTGCTTTCCGAACCCCGTTTATTCTTAACACCGGAAATGAAAAGATACTGTTGTGCCCGCGTAAGAGCAACATACAACACCCTCTCTTCTTCCTCTTCCAGCATACCTTTAAAAAACCTTTTAAATTCTTCATCCGCTTCTTTTTTTAAAACAAACCTGTAAGGTATCTCGGCATCCATGATTTTCCTATATAAAATCTTGTCTTTCAGCATAACCCTGCCGTCTTCAATGTTTATCAGAAATACTGCAGGAAACTCCAAGCCTTTAGCATTATGAACCGTTAAAATTCTCACTGCGTTCTGATGCTCGGAAAAAATATCCGCTTTGGGCTCTTCATAGGAAAGAGCCATTGTTCTCAAACTCCTTGACACCTGATAAAGGGGCAAATCTTCCAGTTCCTGCAGGAGAAGCAAAAACTTTTCGGTGTTTGCCTTCTGCTGGGTGCTTAATCTATCCCAGAAATTGAGTTCTTCCAGTATGGACTCAATAACAATGGTCAGTTCTTCAACCGAAAGCATCTGTCTCCACCCATAAACCTGTTCATTTGAAATCTTATAAACGGAGTTGTGCAGGTTCCATAGAGAGATTTTATCGGTGGGATCGGCAAGCGCAAAAACCAGAGACAGTAAAAATATTATCTCCTGCTCATTGTAAAATCCGATACCGCCAAGTATAACAAAAGGGATACCCGATTCCTTGAGTTTCTTTTCCAGAAGTAAGAAATTGTTGCCCACTCTTTTTCTCATAAGAATTGCTATATCCCTGAATTCAATGGGACGCAACTCTCCAGTTTCTTTATCCCTAACAGACTCTTTCTTCTTTATAAGTTCCATAATCCTACCCAACACCCACTCATATTCCGCATTTTTCGCCTCAGGATTTTCATCGCCGCTTAGAAGGTTGATTTCTATAAAACAGGGGCTTTTCTCAATCTGCCCGGTTGACAACTGCTGGTCGGTCCAGGGTTGTGTATCAAGGAAAATATTGTTGACAAAATCAAGTATCTCTTGCTGACTCCTGTAATTCCTCAAGAGTTTCTCTTCCAAAAAGTAGTCTCTCAAAACACCTCTGGCATCATCAAAGACACTACCTTCCGCACCCCTGAATTTGTATATGGACTGTTTTCTGTCTCCAACAAGAAAGAGCCCATAAGATTCCCCCTTTTCCGCCTTTGCTCCGTATCCTGAAAGCCATTCCTCTGCGAGTTTATGTACAATCTTCCACTGTAGAATATTTGTATCCTGAAATTCATCCACAAATATGTAGTTGTTTTTTTCGTCAAAGTCTTCAAGAATCGTAAGAGACTCAGGATATTCCGTGAGCAACCGATAGGTAAGTATCTCAAGGTCGTTAAAATCTAACATAGAAAGGTCCTTTTTCATACGGGAATGTATCTCTGATATATGCAGGGAAATCTCAGAAATCGTTTTTGAAAGACTGCCTTCAGGTATGCCTGCAGTAGTATACGGATGAGATCTCCTTATGGCAAAAAGGAGGTCCTTCAGAGAATTAAGTTTAAAATTTTTTAACACAGGCATCATATTAATGGAGGCACTGCTGTTCAAAAAATTATAAAATGCCCTGTAATACAGAAGGTCGCTCTGCCTTTCGTCTATTACCGTAAAAAAGGGGTCCATCCCCGTATAAAGAGCAAATCTCTTGAGTAAGGTGTGACAGAAAGAATGTATCGTGGATATGCGTAGTTTCAACATTGCATTTTCCGTGTCAATTTTTACGCTTCCTGAAAGCACTGGGTATATATCAGCGTATATCCTCTCCAGAATCCGCATTTTCATCTCTATTGCGGCTTTTTCAGAAAAGGTCACTGCAAGTATTTTGCGCATCATAGCAGCAGGATTATCCTTGTCAAGGATACTGAAAAACTCCCGTGTTATCCGGCTTGTTTTACCCGTGCCTGCAGATGCCTCAATAACAACTGCTTTGAAATCAGGATTTCTCATAGGGACAAACCCCTTTATACTGGCAGGAGAAACAGGAAACAGGGTTTTCAGGTATAAATACCTCCTCTCCTCTCACATACCCTGCCGCAGTATCTTGAAGAAAATCGTCTATTTTTTCCAGATAATCCAGTTTTTTCCTGTCATAAAACTTTTCATTGCCGCCGGGCTTCTCATCCTCAACAAAATCAAATCTCCATATATTCCCGTTCACCCTATCTGTGCTAAACCTTCTCTCATACATCCATACATAAAGAGGAATCTGCATGTTAAAATTCCTGAAGAAGTCATTTTCAGTATAGGATGGAGGTTCTGATGTACCTGTCTTTATATCTACAATGTTTATCTCCCCTGATGGTAATTTTTCAACCCTGTCTATCTTCCCTTTCAGCCGCAGAGAAGGGAGTTCAACGGATATCTCCATTTCGGCTCCAAGGAACGTATAATCCTTATGACCTTCAATAATTGAAGTAAACTTAGCACATACCTCGTCAGAACGAAGGACAAGAACATCCCTGTAGAAACTGGATATTTTGCCCTCTGAAAAAAGTTTTTGAATATCTTTGTTAACCTCATCCCTGAAGTTTCTGATAAGACCTGCAGTCTCTTCAGAACCGAGCACCTTCCCTACATATCCCGCAAAAATCCTCTGCATCACACCGTGAATAATCATCCCCCAAAGGTCAGGCGCCTCATCTATTTCTGGTGACCGGTACGGCTTCAGTTTTTCAACAAACTGCAGGTAGAATCTGTAGGGACACTTCATAAGTATCTCCAGTTGGGTAACACCTATATTCATCTTCCCACCAATGATAAAGTTCTCCTGAAACTTTCTTTTGGAAAAATCAAAATTAAATAGCCCCTTTTCCCTGGAGACAAATCTTTCATCCCTTATGATGGACTCATCATATCCAAACAGGAATATGGATTTCATTCGGTTGTTACCTTCTATTTTTGATGGGAAGGTAAAAATTACGGTCTCATTTTCATTTTTAAGGCGATATAGGTCCAAACGCTCACGGGCAATTCTTAAGCCATAGTCTGTAAAACCCATCTGTTTTTTAAGCGTATCAGGAATGAAAATCTCCTCAACAGACGGTGCACTAGGAATATTATCTTCGGTTGCTCCACCTATAACGCAGAGTTTTTTCTCCAGACCGACGCTTTCCTGGACGCCACTGACCTTAACACCAGAACCTTTACCTTCGTCCACCTCAACCAGTTCAAAAATCTTATTCAGTACATTTACAAATTCTTCCATTGAAAAGACTGACGACTGTTTCATCTCATGCATAACCTTTTCAAAAGATAGTCTTACTCCGGGAGAACCAGGGGACCAACCAAGTTTATCTATAAAAATCTCAATGGCTGCAACCCAATCTTTAAGGGGACGTGGGTTATTCCCTATCTGTTTGAGAATTGATTTCATTATAGTAAGATTTTTCCCTTTTGCAGAATAAAAATTCTCCATCAGGAAACCTGTCTTTTCAAATCTGTTTCTTGAAACATCTGAAAATTTCTCAGATTCTTTCAAATCAAGTTTGTGCAGATGCGGGCTCATAAGAAGATCCATAAGTATTTCCCAGTCATATGATTGGTGAAAAGCAAATAACTCCAGCAGTGTTGCAATGGAAGAATTGCGGGAAAGAGAATAACCTGGCAGTATCTCACAAGGGATCTTATAACGACTGAAGATTCTCTGGACAACCGGCCTGTAAGAAGGCATACTTGGAAAAACTGTCATAACATCATTGAGTGTGCTGTCCGGATTTTCCGCAATATACCCGCAGATGATTCTTGCTATTCCTTTTACCTCTTCTGGCTGTGATGCAAAATTATAACATTCTATTTTTTTACTCTTCCTGTCAACACTAAACCTTTCTTCCCTCCAGTGAGATATCTGGTTCAGATATGCAAACGTCTTGTCAAGAATCAATTCTCTTGCATCCAATGAAACACCGTCGTCATAGCAGAATGAAAAAAAAACTTCAGGCCCATTTTGTATCAGCGAGCCCACAAACTTTTTCTGATATGCAGGTATTTCACTGAAGCCTTCAAAAATCATGCTGTGATATGTTAAATTATCAACATACTTAGATGCCTCATTATATATGTCATCCATATCTATAAGTTTCTCTTTTTCCAGAAGTTTCTCGTAATCTTCCATTATCTCAACAGCAAAGAGTAAAAGAGAAAGGTTATGGTTAAACTTCCATTTATATGCTTTAACGCTGTTTTTGATATCTTCAAAAGAGACTGCTTTTTCAGTGGAAATCTTAACATCTTTTATAAAATGCGAGAGTGCAAGGGCGATACCAGGAAGGGTATGCTTGAACCTCTCTTTGTTCTTTTTCTCTTTCAGTATTTGCAGGATTTTTACGTACTTTTCCACCTCAGATATAATTCTCTTACCAGAATATCTGTCAAGAAGCATCAGAGCAAGGGTTTTTATGGTATGGGATGTCGGTAAAAGGGCACTGTCAGGAAAAACCCTGTGATAACGCATCTTGAAATCCCTGACCTTGCTCATATGGGCTGCAACATAAAGGGTCTCTGCAGTCAGTCTTTTTTGAAACCCGGCAAGAAGCGTCTCGGTTTTGTTCCGGTAACTGAATGGAAATACCAACAGTTTTCTCATTTATCAGGAGTTTTTTCTGGCGGCCTTTGAAGGCGTAAAAATAGTTATTCCACTGTTTTTTGTTGATTTGTACTCGTTTTCACCCAAGAAATAATCACATATGACCTCTCTTAAACGACAGAACTATTTCAACCTGTGGATATAACGGCTGTCCTGCAACTGCAAATCCAGAAGTTCCAGAGCCCTATCAAGAGCCATATGGCTGTAATTCTGGTTTCCTTTTTCTTTCCATGCAATTGCTCTTAAAACCTCACCACCTATATGAGACATCTGTTCCGCAATCGGCAGTATAAACCATCTCCGCTTTTCACGTTGCTGGCTAATTTTCAAGTCCTTTAACATAATTATATCTTTTTACCACCTGCAAAACAAATTAAGAGAGAAGAGATAAGAAACAGATAAAATGTTATAATAGTTATATGGGTAAAAGAAAAAAAAGGAAAAAATTTCAAAAGGAGATACTGCATTTTCTGATATTCCTGTTCTTTGTCCTGTTTTTTTATATGGTTAAACTCCTACCGTCAGTCATATATCCCTTACTGAGCAAAATAG
This sequence comes from Vermiphilus sp., assembly GCA_020722825.1. GTDB lineage: Bacteria > Ratteibacteria > UBA8468 > B48-G9 > JAFGKM01 > JAFGKM01. The sequence goes on along the minus strand of DYKC01000048.1, from coordinate 1,844 downwards.
CAGGTCTGATGGCTTTTTACACTATGAGGAATAACAGGAAATTAATACTGATGAATATGGACATTGCCTATGGAGACACCCTGAGTCATAAAGAAAAAATTAGGATATGCAAGGAGGTCTTTATATCCGTCGTGCTTGACCTGTGCGAGGCCATCCAGGTACTGAAAATGAATGATAAACAACTGTTGGACACAAGCATTTTTGAAGGGGAGGAAAACCTGAAATCAGCCATGCAGTTGAACAGGGGAGTAATAGGTATCTGCCCCCATATGGGCAACTTCCCGAAACTCCAGGCGGTACTTACCAAAAAAAACTACCCTGTAAATTATTTTTCAAGACCGCCTTCAGGTAAACACCTGGCAAGGTTTTTCAAAAGACTCATCAGAAGCGCCAATGTTCCTCTCATATACGTCGTGGATATGAAAAAAGCCATAAAGGAATCCATAAGATGGCTTAACAAAAACGGAATACTTGGATTTTACATAGACCAGCACTCAGGAAGCGGTGCGGAAGTAGATTTTTTCAACAGGAAGGTTTTTTCGCCCATAGGGGCGGCAGCCCTTGCAAGAAAATTCAACTGTCCTGTTGTCGGACTATTCACCTATCGGATGCCCAACGGAAAACAGAAAATAATTGTGGAAGGTCCTTATCCACTGCAAAAAACAAATGATATGGAAAAGGACATACAGGCAAACACCGCTTTCTTTATGAAGAGGGTTGAACACTATGTGAGAGAGCATCCAGAACAGTGGTTTTCCTGGCTCCACAGGAGATTCCGCCATTCTAAGGAGAACAAAAAAACATAATCAGTGCGGAAGAAAATCCTACGGTAAGGTTGTCATCCAGGCCTAAAGGCAAAACCTCCACAAAAGAGGCAGTCACGGCTCCTGTCATTAACAACAGAAACGGCACATTCAAGAAAGGAAGAATGAGCAAAGCAACAGCAGAGTTGAAGAATAGACCGCCGACAAGCCCTTCAAGGGTCTTACCGCAAAATATTTTTGTCCTGCCGTACCTTGTTCCAATGATACCGCTGCCGGCATCTCCAAAAACAAGGAAAAACAGGGCAGCAACGGAAATCTCTTTAGGAAACAGCATAAGTATTAGAACAACCGCAAGCATGAAATAGGTATCACCGGTGAGGATACCTGACTGTCTCTTGAATATTCCCTTCCCCTTGCGCAGAAGGTATTCCCATCCCCCGGGATATCTCCACCTTACATATTCCATGGCGGTAAGAAGGACAAGGAAAAAAGTGCCGATTGTCATGGGAATAAGGTTTCTCCCGGTAGCAAGATATATGACCGGGAAGATTAAGCCCATCACTATACGGTAGGTCTTACGCTTCCATATACTCATTTCCTGCTCCATCCTAACTTCATCTCTTTTGCTAAATCGGGATTGATGAAAAAAGCGGATGCAATAAGCATCAAGGTAGATATTGCTGTCTGAAAGAATGAGGCCATACTAATTCTTAAACCGTATGCAAGAAAAAGGCAGATAAAATAAAGTACTGTGCAGGTAAGCAAGACCTTTGCAGAACGCGGATTTATTTTCTGTGCGACAAACCACAGTAGAATAACGAGAGGAAAAAGAAGAGGCATAAGAAACAAAATGATACTACCAGTTGTTGCGGCTCCTTTTCCACCATTAAAACGGAGAAAAACTGAGTAGCAATGGCCAACTACGGCAGCCAGTCCTATAAGGGTAAGAACTATAATGTTGGTAATGCCCAGGTTTTTCGCAAAGGCAAGCGGGACCATTCCCTTAATGGTATCTCCAAGCCAGACAAGTATACCCCACTGTTTCCCTATGCACCTGGCAACGTTTGCCGCACCCGGGTT
>DYKC01000047.1 GCA_020722825.1 Vermiphilus sp. | reverse complement strand
CTTCCAAATTCCTTTTTTGGACCATCCTGTTTTTCACTGCTTCAATTTTAACACCATATCATCACAAGACTTCAGGGATGGCTGTAACTTTAGACTAACGGGAGATGGTGCTCTCAAATACACCGTTCATAAAGAGTTTCAGTTTTTTGCTGTGGCAGGAGTGTTTGAGTTTCTGTATAGCTTTTGCTTCTATCTGTCTTATCCTTTCTCTGGTTAACTGGAAAGAGTTTCCTACCTCCTCCAGTGTTTTGGAATAGCCTTCTTCATCCAGACCGAACCTCATTCGTACTATCTTCTCCTCACGCTCGTCCAGAATCAACAACGCCTTTTCCAGTTCTTCCCTGAGCAGGGACAGTTTTGCATGCCTCAGCGGGTTAAGAGTCTTGTGGTCTTCAATAAAATCACCTATTGTGGCTCTTTCTTCATCTCCAACAGGCATGTCCAGAGAAATAGGGTCGGGTCTCATTGATCTTTTTATGGTTTTTACCTTTTTGACCGACAGATGCATCTTTTTGGCTATGTCTTCATCCGTCGGCTCACCGGTTTTCGCCTGTGAAAGATTTGCTTCAATCTTTTTTACCTTACTTATCTTTTCAATCATATGAACTGGTATTCTTATTGTTGCGGAGTGGTCGGCAATTGCCCTTGTTATTGCCTGCCTTATCCACCAGGTTGCATACGTGCTGAACTTAAACCCTGTTCTGTATTTAAACTTTTCAATAGCCTTCATCAGGCCGATGTTGCCCTCCTGTATGAGATCAAGTATTGAAAGTCTTGGATTGCTATACCTCTTGGCAATATTTATTACCAGACGCAGATTGGAACTTATCAACCGTGACCTGAGTTCAAGAAGTTCCATTTCACATTTTTCGTAACATTTCCTGTTGACAAGTTTCTGTTTTTGCATCTGCTGTAGTTTCTTTTTTGAGTTTTCAATCCCCTTTGCTATGGCGATCTCTTCTTCATGTGTGAGCAGTGTGTATGTGCCGGCTCCTTTTAGATATGACCTTAAGGAATTTCTGGCTTCATCAGTATCTATCTTCTTTTCTTTTTCTATGGAAAAAGGTTCTCCCTTATCTATATCAATGTCCCATGATTCAAGTTCATCAAAGAGTTCAGTAATTGTATCCTGGTTGGTCATCTCAATAGGAAGCATGTCGTTAATTTCGTCCCAGGATAGATGTTTTTTCTTTTTCCCCAGGGCCACAATTTCGCTGATTTTATCTATTTTTTCTTTTCTTGACAGGTTCTTCCTGTTTTTTTTCACTTTACTCATTTCCTACTCCTTTTTCAATTCAAAGAGTAAACCTTGCATTTTCACAAGTTCTTCGTTGTAAGAAATACCGCTGGCTTTTTTCTCCGCTATTTTTTGCTTCATTTCCCCAACCTGCTTCCAAATACAGAATTTATGAATCTTTTTAAGACAATCCTGAAATATTTGCTGTTTTTTTTCTTCAGGAAGGTTAGTGCCCGTTTTGACCAAAATTTCTGAAATCCAGTTTCCGGTATCCTGGTCCACTTTGCTGATAAGATTTGCAGGAGTTATATTTATGTTATTTGCAAGCAGTTTTTTTGACGTTGTGGCAATCAGTTCCATCCTTTTGGTCAGGAGCCCTTTCCACTCCGCAAGTTGGTTCCAGAAACTGTTTTCCGATAATAAAATTTCTATAAGGAGATTTTCCGCCAAATCATTCGGAGAAGATATCTTCCTCTTTATCTCTCCTCCATTCCCTTTTTCCTTTTCAGTTTTCACCATCTCCTTAAGATATGTGTTTAGAAGTGTTTCTTTCAAATTGAGTTTATCTGCAAGTATCTTTACGTACTCGTACTTTTCAATTTCATCCGGAATGAGGGAGACAAACCTTAAAATTTCTTTTGCAATGGATGACTTGCCTTTTGGGGTATTAATATCGTTTCTCTGAGATTCAACGGTCAAGACAAACTCAAGAAAGTTTTTTGACTGCCCCATCATTTTCTTAAAGGCGTCTATTCCGTATTCGTCAACGAATCTGTCTGGGTCAAAATCCACAGGAAGCAGACATATTTTTGTTTCAAAGCCTCTACTCAAAACACTGTCAAGGTTTCTCAAACTTGCTTTTATACCCGCTTCGTCAGAGTCAAAGATGAGAAGGATCTTATCGGTAAACCTCTTGAGAAAATTGAGGTGGCTGTCAGTCAATGATGTTCCCATAGGAGCCACGCAGTTTTCAATTCCGTTGCTGTGCAGTTTCAAAACGTCAAAATATCCCTCAACAATCAAAACAAATTTTTTGCTCTTTATAGATTCCTTTGCCCAGTTTATGCCGTACAGGAGCCTGCTTTTATTGAATACAGGGTTTTCCCCTGTATTCAGGTATTTTGGAAGCACGGAATCATCAAGCCCTCTTCCACCGAAACCTGTAATATTTCCCTGTAAATCAAATATGGGAAACATTATTCTGTTTCTGAAAACATCCGTGCTCTGTTCGTTTAACAATCCGCTTTTTACAAAATCCTCTTTGTTCAGTTTCTTTTCGCTGATTTGTCTTGCGAGGTAATCTCTTGAGTTTGGAGCAAAACCCAGGGCAAAATGGGTTATTTCCTTTTCGGTAAGATTTCTTTCAAAAAGATAATCCATTGCCCTTTTACCCTGGGGAGAAAAAAGTGATTCCCTGTATATTTTTGCAGCGACCTCATTTGCCCTGATAAGTCTTGCCTTTTTTTCCTCATCAGCCGGTTTATACCCGGAAATATCTAATTGTATTCCAGCTTTTTTGGATGCAGCCATTACTGCATCGGGAAAAGAAAGGTTTTCAATCGCCATGATAAACCTGATTACGTTACCTCCAATTCCACATCCGAAACAATGAAATATCTGTTTTTCGGGATTTACTATGAAAGAGGGCGTTTTCTCTTCGTGAAAGGGACAGAGTGCTTTAAAATTTTTCCCGTTCTTTTTTAATGCTACGTATTCTGATATTACCTCTACAATATCCAGTTTAGCGATAATTGCGTCTAATTGAGAGGCTGCAACAAGTTCTTTTGCCATATAAACGTATTCCCGCCTTTATTTTTACATTTTTATAGTTATACCCATCTATGTTTTATATGTCAAGGGTTTATACCTGGGAATTTTATCCTGACTGCGGCAGACTGTATTATATTATTAAAAGATGTATCCGTGTTTTCTACCAAACTCAAGAATATCTGCAAAAGAGGAAACTCCGGAGGTTGCGCCTATGGATGTGGCAATCTTGGCGCCTGTCAGATTTGCCAGCATACCGCATTTTTCAAAAGAGAATTTTCTGGCCAGTCCTGCGATAAATCCCGCTGCATAAGCATCTCCACACCCTGTAGTATCAGAAACCTCTATGTCTAATGCCTTGAAACGGTGTTGCTCCGAACTATTCATTATAAAGGAGCCTTCCCCTCCCATCTTTAAGCCAACATTCCCGACCCCTCTGGAAAGGAGAAAGGAGGCAATATCCTCGGGAGCATCCTTGCCCGTAATCATTCGTGCTTCTTCTATGCTGGGTAGGAAATAATCTACATATGGCAAGGACTTTTCCAGAAGTTTCATCCATTTGCCAGATGAATCCCACGCTGTATCAAGGCAGGTTGTAAGTCCTGCTTCTTTTGCTCTTTTAAATGTCTCTGCCATCGGGTCACCATCAAAACCCGGCATTAAGAGTGCTCCTGCAATGTGGAGGATGGAGAATTTATTTACAAAGTCAACGTCTATGTCCTTTAATTTAAACTCCGCGTTTGTGCCAATCGAATGGATGAAGGAACGTTCTCCGTCAGAGTGAATGAGAACTGATGTACCTGATGTGTTTGTCATGCTGTCACTTACCATTGTCCTGGATATATTTATTCCCTCTTCTCTGAGTTTGTCAAGCACGAATTTCCCGAGATTGTCGTTACCAACCTTGCTTATTACTGCAACATCAACACCCAGCTTTTTCAGAACTATCGCTGTATTGGCGGCGCATCCGCCGATATGGAGTTCTGTTCTATCAACCAGAACCAGTTTGCCTTTCTCGGGCATTTTTTCCACCGGTTTAACGAGGAAATCGCCCGCGATGATACCGATACAGACAACATTTTTGTTTGCCATAATTCTTCTTGTCCCTTCTCCGCATTGTGGAGAGAATTAAAGGTGATGGGAAGATTTTATTCAAGAATTCTATTATATTATCCCGGCTATGTCAAAAAATGATTGACTTGTCTCTTTCTTGATATTACAATAATTTGTATGATGAAAATTATACGAAATCTGGTTCTTGTAGGTCTGTTTTTTCTTATTGGATATATCTTTGGGATAAAAGAGGTAAGATTTTTTAAGATTGTCTCTTCGTCAATGGAACCGACGCTGAGGGTGAATGACAAAATTGTTACTGTGAAAAAAGGACGACTGACAAGAGGTGATATCGTTCTTTTGCAGGCACCCGTAGGAGAAGATGAAAAATTAGTAAAAAGGGTAATAGGTCTGCCTTATGAAACTATTGAAGTTAAAGACAGAACTGTTTTTATTAACGGGGAAAAACTTTATGAACCGTACATAAAAGAACCGCCTGTATATAACCTGAAAAAACAGATAGGAGAAAACGAATATTTTTTACTCGGGGACAACAGAAATGAAAGCGAAGACAGTAGTTTATGGGGACCTGTTGATGAAGGACTTATTGTCGGCAGGGTTTTATGCAAATACTGGCCATTCAGAGACTTCAGACTCTTTACCCGTTTTTCAATTACTATCCGGGAAGAATGAAATAAAATCATAACCGCTCATAATGAAGGTGTACAGGAAGACTACGGGATAAGCGGGATAAATAGAAAAAGCGAACCTTCCTATTGAAAAGTTCGCTTTTTCCCTTCCTTTAATTATTGGACTGCTTTTTTCAGGTCGCTTCCCGCCTTGAAGACCGGGACCTTCTTTGCTGCAATCTTTATCTCCTGGCCTGTTCTCGGATTTTTTCCCACTCTTGCTTTTCTCTTGGCAACCTTGAAAGTTCCGAATCCTATCAGTGTTACCGGTTTGCCTTTTTTCAAAGATGTCTTAATTGAGTCCAGAACGGTATTAACAGCTGCGACGGCTTCCTTCTTCTTGGAAACAACCTTTGCTACGGCTTCTATAAGTTCTGCTTTGGTCATCCTTCTCACCTCCTTTACTCCGAACTCTTCCTGATATACTTTCTAAGCGCGGGGTTATGATTTATCTCTTTTCCCCCACATTATAACAGAAAGAGGTTCTGTTTTTAAATTTCTTCTTACCTCAAATTTCCTTTATTTTATAACCACTCATATAATTTGTCAAGAGAAATTTTAGTTATATCAAGAGACTGGTAATTTTGGTCCTTTTCGTCCCTTGACCTTCTTGCTATCCGGCGTTTTTAACTTTCTGAAAATCAAGAAGTCCAGCCGTTATCTATCTTGCAAATTCAGTTTCCCTTGTTTCCCTTATAACCGTTACCTTGACCTGTCCTATGTACTGCATGGAATCTTCAATCTTTTTTGCTATATTCTTTGCAAGAATCTTTGCCGCATCGTCTGTTATTTTTTCCGGTTTTACAATAACCCGAATTTCTCTACCTGCAGAAATGGCAAATGCGTTGTTCACTCCTTCAAATGCAGAAGCGATTTTTTCCAGCTCATCAATCCTTCGTAGGTATTTCTCCAGAGTGTCACGCCTGGCGCCCGGTCTGGTAGCAGAGATTGCATCTGCAATCTGCGCCAGAAGGGTATAAGGAGTATTTATTTCAACATCCTTGTGGTGATTCAGTGCCCCATCAATCACAACCTCGCTTTCCCCATACCTTCTCAGTATATCCGCACCTAGTTCGGGGTGTGCTCCTTCGACTTCCTGGTCCACGGCTTTTCCTATGTCGTGCAGAAGCGCTACCCTTTTTGCCGTTTTTATATCAAGCCCTATTTCTGCAGCAATCATTCCGGCAAGAAGGGCACTTTCCTTAACGTGCTGCAAGGTATTCTGACCATAACTCGTCCTGTATTTCATCCTTCCAAGTAGCTTTACAATCTCAGGGTGAACATTTTCAATCCCTACCTCAAAGATTGCATTTTTGCCTTCTTCAATTATGCTCTCTTCAAGTTTCTTCTTAACCTTTTCAACAACCTCTTCAATTCTTCCGGGATGTATACGTCCGTCGGCTATCAGTTTTTCAAGAGCCAGCCTCGCTATTTCTCTCCTGTAGGCATTGAAAGAAGAAAGTATTACAGCTTCCGGGGTATCGTCAACTATAAGATCCACACCTGTAGCCATTTCAAACACCCGGATGTTGCGTCCCTCTCTACCGATGATTCTGCCCTTGATTTCATCATTGGGAAGGCTTACAACGGATACAACACTTTCTGATGCCGCTTCCGGAGCAAGTTTTTGCATTGACATTAAAAGAATTTCTCTCGCTTTTTCCTCTGCTTTTTCTCTTGTTTCCTTCTCAATCTTGTTAAACAATGCAACGGCTTCTTTCCGGGCATCCTGTTCCATGATTTGAAGCAACTGTTTCTTTGCTGCCTCAGGAGACATCCCGGATATACTGGCAAGATTTCTCTTCGTCTTTTCTATCAGAGCGGCATATTCAAACTCCCTGTTTTTAATGTTTTCTTCTCTGGCCTCTATCGCCCTTTCTTTTACGGAAATGGCACTCTCTTTCTTTTCCAGTATTTCGGATTTTCGCTCAAGATTCAGTTCTCTCTGCTGTAGACGTTTTTCCTGGAGCTGGATTTCTTTCCTTTTGTTTCGCGTTTCCCGTTCAAACTCATTTTTCAGTCGGTATATCAACTCTTTAGCTTCAATGTCAACTTCGCGTTTCTTGTTAAGGGCAAGGTTTTCTGCTTCTTTGACAATTTCTTTTGCTCTTTTTTCAGCAGTCTTGATGGTTCTTTCGCCAATATACTTTCTCCATAAATAGCCTATAAGTATAGAAATGCCTCCCCATAAAATAAACCATGGCAGGATGAGTTTTATTGTGTTTATCTCGTTAATGATAATCACCTCCCGTTTTAAGACAGTGATTAGTGAATAGTCTATAGTGATTCGTTTTTACCTGTCACTGCACACTTTCCACTAACAACTGATTTAATTGCGGCGAGGCAGAAAGAAAAATAGATTGACAAACTATCTTTTTACCTCGTTAAAGAGGAGTTATCCGGCATGACATTTTGTAATGGGTATTAAAAATTTCCAAAAAAGAAGCACATCTGTTTTTATGTTAATCTGGGGTTTGTTATTTTTCACTTTTTATATCCTTACAAGTTTTACCGAATGTATTGCCGGAAAATCCTCTATCCTCTTTAAGACTTCATTGTCTATTTCCTGATCCAGATTGAGAACAGTTATTGCCTGTCCTCCTTTTCTGTCCCTTCCCAGGGTCATAGACGCTATGTTTACCTTCTTTTCGCCCAGGATAGTGCCGATATGTCCCATTATCCCGGGTTTGTCTTCATTATAACATATCAGAAGATAACCTTCAGGAACGGCTTCTACCAAAAAACCGTTAATCTTGACAATTCTTAGTTCTCTTTCTCTTATAATTGTTCCGCCAGCAGAGACCTCCTTGTCATTTTTGACCTTAACCGTTACAAGGTTGGTAAACTCTCCACTTGTTTCCTGTCGGCGTTCATCAATACGTATACCTTTCTCTTTTGCCAAGAGTGATGCGTTTACCAGGTTTATCTTTTCCGTGTCTTTCAGAAGTCCTATGATTATCTGCGTTTTTAAAAGAGAAAGGTCATAATTTATTATATCCCCGCTGTAGGTTATGCCAACTTCTTTTATACCCTTTCCTGCCAGTTGTTTCAAAAGAATGCCAAGTTTTTCACCTAAGGAAAGATACCCCCTGAGTTTATCCATGGAGTTTTTGTCAAGGGAATGAAGGTTTACTGCATTTACAACCACTTTTTTCGTCAGTGCTGATACTATCTGTGAAGCAAGTTGCTGGGCAACGTTTACCTGCGCTTCTTTTGTTGATGCCCCCAGATGAGGGGTAACAATGACCTGTTCCATTTTCAGAAGAGGATTGTCCGCGGTAGGGGGTTCCTTTTCAAAAACATCAATGGCAGCGCCTTTTACCTTACCGC
>DYKC01000046.1:1814-8121 GCA_020722825.1 Vermiphilus sp. | reverse complement strand
GTGAAGCCAGTTCTGCGGGAATATTGCGATAGCATCCACATCACTCAGGCACAACTCATCAAGGGACAGGCAGGCATCCTTAATCTGGTAACATTTTACATTCTCTTCCAGTTTTTCCGGATCAATGTCGCACAATACAAGATTTTCTACAAGCGGATGCGCCTTAAAAAGAGGTATAAAACTCTAGGTAAAAGAACCCAGTCCAACTATCCCAACCCTGATTCCCTCAACATTTATTTCTCCTGTTGTTATCTGTACCCCAGTTCTTTTTCGGTTTCGCCTATTGCTGCTTCAATAATACCTATCCCTTTTGCCGCCATTTCCTTGCTCATAATAATCGGGGGAGAAAGCCGCAGGTTGTGTCCAGCAGGAACCCATGACACCCCTTTTCTAAATGCCTTCTGATATACAATCTTTCCGGCTTCTTCAAAAGGTTCTTTCGTTTCCCTGTCCTTTACAAGTTCTATTCCGAGAAGACATCCTTTTCCTCTTACGTCACCAACAATGGGATGCTCTGCTTTTATCTTTTCCAGGAGAGACAAAATGTAACTGCCCAGTTGAGCGGAATGTTCCAGAAGATTCTCCTCCTCAATTACTTCTATTGATGCAAGTGCTGCGGCACAGGCCATGGGATTGCCTCCGTAACTAGTTGATGCGGAAATCTTCTCAAGCGTGTCCTTGTATTTTTCGGACAAAACCATTGCTGTAATGGGAAACCCGTTGCCTAAAGATTTTCCAAGTGTGATAACATCTGGGATTGTGTTCCAGTGTTCCATCGCAAACATTTTACCTGTCCGCCCCATGCCGGTCAAAACCTCATCAGCCATAAGAAGAATGTTATGTTTATCACACAAATGCCTTATCTTCTGAATCCATCCGTCAGGTGGCACTACCGAGCCTGCCCATCCCTGTATAGGTTCCAGAACTATCCCCGCAACCTGTCCTGATGTCTCTTCCTTTAAAACCGTTTCAATGTAGTCAACGCAGTGAAGTCCACAGTCAGGATATTTCATCTTAAACGCACACCTGTAACAGTAGCCTCTCGGAACAAGGAAAAAACCCGGTGCGCGCAGACCCTGGGTCTTATCAACCCTTGCAAGGCTGACAGCCCCCATTGTTTTACCGTGGAAGTCCCTGTGAAACGAGATAAACTCAAACCTACCGGTTGCTGCTCTTATTGCTCTCAGACCTGCCTCCACTGCGGTTGTCCCGCTGTCATAGAGCTGGATGCCGTTAAGATCCCCGGGGGTCACGCTGGCAAGTTTTTCAAGAAGTTTCATTTTAACGGGAGTGGTAAAGTCATGACAGTTCATAAGCGTCCTTGCATACTTTGCAACCGCCTCACTTACCTTCGGATGGCAGTGCCCGAGACTTGTTACGTAGATACCTGAAGAAAAGTCTATGTAGGTATTTCCATCCACATCAGTCAGTGTACATCCGTGCCCTTTCTCAAAAACCACAGGAAACAAACGTACCTGGCTTGAATATCCTTTCATATACCTGCTTGCCCTGCTGTGATACTCCTGCGACAAAGGCCCCGGAGGCGTCACCTTCACATCCGGAACACTCTTCAAATCCACATCCGCCCAGTATCCCATTTTCCCAATCTCCTCTTGTATTGTCAAATTCCCCTTTCTTCCTTCGCCCCTGGGGGAGAAGGTCAGGATGAGGGGTGCTTGGAATCTTGCATTCACCCCCACCATACCTACCCTGAAACTAAGTATCTGCCCCACTCCTCAAATTGGGAGGTGAACAAGATAACTATCGCTTCTGTATGGCCAGCAGGGCAGCGCCGCGTCCTGCCGATTCACTTATCTCAGGTAGCACCACCTCAATGCCCGTCTCATTCTTCACAATGGACGGTAGCATCTTATCCCTTGTTCCTCCGCCCACCATCAAAAGACGCTTCACCTCAATCCTGTCCTGCAATACTTCAAGACGCTGTTTAACCGTAAGTGCCAGAGACTTCATAGCGGCATAATAAATCTCATTGCCGGTGTCTGACAGACTTATGTTTGTGATAGCACCCTTTTCCTGCATAAAATCCGGGATAACCTTAATAGCGGTGTTTTTCCCTGTCTTTGAGAAATCTCCAATTCTGATATTTTCTTTTATCCAGTCAAGAATCACTCCACCGTTGCTTATAGCCGCCATCAAGCCGTATCTCTTTTCCTGCAGATGTCTGCCAGGAAACCATCCGCTTTCCGGTATAAAAACCGTTTCATCCGTTGTGACCAGAAGCGCCCAGGCAGTTCCACAGGAAAGAAGACAATCACCTTTATTTACAGCATCTGCTCCAAGAGATGCACAGTACTGGTCATGTCCTCCTGCAACAACAGGTATGCCAGCCGGCACATCCAGTTCTCCCGCCGCCTTTTCAGTAACCCTTCCACCCACACTGTCAGCAGGAATCACAACCGGAAGAAACCCTTCGTCTATACCCGCCAGCGAAAGCATCCTTTTATCCCAGTAGCCCTTAACAATGTTGAAAAAACAGGACATCTGGGCTGAGGTTGCATCAAGGAAAAAACTGTCCGTCAGTTTGTAGTTGAGATAGTCAGCAACGAAGGATAAACGCCGGACCCTTGAGAAAACTGATGGTTCAATTTCGCGCAGGTACAGACAGATTGAAGGCGGAGACCAGCCGCCTAAATAGTGTCCCGTCCTGGTGTAAAAATAGTCCCGTCCGTATGTACGGTTCAGTCTTTCCGATACCGTCGCACCCCTGTTATCCATCCAGGTTATTCCTGGGCGTAAAGGTTTGAACCTTTCGTCAAGCGGAACAAAGGTGCCGCCCTGGCTGCTGATTCCTATCGCCTCTATATCCTTTTTTTGCCAGTTAACACAGCCACGTAATTTTTCAACAGATTTCACAATGGCATCCCACCAGTATTCCGCCTTCTGCTCCACCATCCCGGAAGATCTGTGTATAATCCCTGTGGGATGAGACGCTGAAGCAACAAGTTCTGCATCCCTGCTAAAAAGAAATGCCTTCGTATTCGTTGTACCGCTGTCAAAAGCCAATACCATTATATTCCTTTACCCTCCCCCATTCTCTTTCTTCTTTTTCCTTCTCCCTACACGGGGAGAAGGTCAGGATGAAGGGGAGTACAAAGAGGTGTTATACCTCAACAAAAGGTATCTTTTTAATTTTACAGAAAAATTTAATCTTTTGCCTTATATCTCCTTTTGCCAGTGCAAAATGATGACTACCTCCCTCTTTGCTGTAGTCAGTGAGAAAATCCTCAATCTTCCGTTCGGGTCTTATAAAAAAGTGGGGAGTATTCATCGTCTTCAAAGGCTTTCTGTCCTCAACCTCAATAAGACCTGAGATGAACCTCAAACCTCCACCATATTCTCCCGCAAGGTTGAGAAGGGTATACCTTCCGGGCTTTATACTGAAAACGGGCACCACGGTAGAAATCCTGTTCCCGAGTCCCATTCTGTTCAGAACGAGTCTTACCGGTTCGTCTCTTCTTAATCCTATGTTGGATTCACCCATATGGGAGATAAATATGCGGGAATTTTTGTAGTCCGTCGTGAACATCTCCGCAAAGGTTGCCCTGTTACCGGACAGAAGGTGTCCGAGCAAAACAGCAGTTGCAGAATATATATCTCCTTCGCCTCCATAGCCCAGTCCGTCTGACATCAAGCAGGATACGCCGAGAAAAGGCATCGGCATCTCTTTCCCCAGACCTTCAAAATTTATTGCAAACGCTGAAAGTTGTTTTTCATCCGCAAGTTCCCTGAGAAAAGATATGCCTTTCAAGGCACTGCTTCTGGTCTTACTGTCTATTTCCTCTGGCCAGATTATATCTGAAGGCAGGCAACGTGCAGCCGCATCTTTTTCGGTAAATCTCCGGTCAGAAAACTTCCTAAGTTCTGAATTTCCGATTTCAACAGTAGATGGACCCAGGACCGAATTCAGAACCTGAGGCTCCATGGCAAAATCGCCCATCTGCGGAAAAACTCCGCCTATTCTGCCTATGCGGGCCTGCGATATCTTTGAAGCGGAGCCGGCAGCTTCGCACCAGTCATTCACCGATGAAAGCGCTTTTTTATCCTTATAATGACCTGTTATAAGTGAATATTCCATCCCCTCTCTTGACAGAACGCTTGTCAGGTCTTGTACCCCGTGCATGCCATGGTTTTCAAGCATTTCCTGCTCTCCGAATCTATCGTCTATCCCGGCAATCTTCTGGGTATTCCATATAAGTAAGGGGATGTGAGTCTTTCTCACGGCAGGAAGGATTTCAAGACTCTGTGAATAAGAAAGAAAAACAATAATTATTCCATCAACCTTTTCCTTCTCAAAAAGGCGGAACCCTTCCCCAACGGTTCTCCTGTCATATGCAAGCGGATAGTGAACAGTCCGGAATGTTCTTGAAAGGATAGTCTTCAACTCTGCGGAAAATTTCTCAAGGCAGGGTATCAAAGCAGGCAGATTCTTTTTGTAAAGACCCAGTGTCAGTCCTATCACACCTATTTTGGCATTGTTCATTTTTTCTGTTTCCTCGTCATTTATGCAACCTTTACTTCAAAACCGATTCCCTTTATCCTTTCCAGTTCTCCACTGTCAGCCCGGGAATCCGTTATAAGACGTTTCCTTTTTTCTTTGATATAATCTTTCCGTAAGGAAGAAGAGAGACCCTTCCTATCTTGGAAAAATCCGCAACGATATTTATAATGCGGCTCTTCTCCATAATCGCTTCCTCCACCATAGCCGTGACGGTATCGGTAGTTGTAAGACCCTTTAGCGAAGATATTCCGTCAACTCCCAGAAAAGACTATTCAAAAGTAAAGGATTCTATATCACCCGGCAAAAAATGTCCTGAAAAATCCATTAACTCGCGGCGCAAGAACCCGCCAAGAACGAAAACCTTTATTCCTTCCACCTTTGAAATTTCAGAGACCACCGGAAGGGAATTTGTCACCACAACAGGAGTTTTACCGCTCCGCACAAGAAGTTTGCTTATCTCAAGGGTCGTTGTACCTGTATCCAGAAATATTGTTTCTCCGCTGTTTATAAGGTCGTATGCCACCTTTGCAATCGCTTTTTTTTCTGCGAGGTTTTTCTTTTCTTTCTCCCCGAAGAAAAATTCTGCTGATATCCCGTTTTCCTTTTTAACAGCACCTCCGTAAGTCCTTAGCAGGAAGTTCTCTTTTTCAAGTTCTTCAAGATACCTTCGTATAGAGACTTCCGAGACATCTAAAGCAGAAATCAGCTCTGAAACAAGAACCCGTCCCTTTCTGCTCAGCAGGTCTTTTATTTTATCTTTCCTTTTTATACTGTTTATACCCATTTGACAAAATTTTACAACAATGTTATTATTCTGTCAAGTTTAGTTTCGTTTCGTAACTAAAAGGGAGTGAATATGGACGGCAGAGAAATAAAAATAAAAAAACTTTTTTCAAAAGGCAACGTGGTAATTATCGCCTGTGACCATGGAGAGTTTGACGGGCCAATTTCTGGGATGGTAAACATCCGTGAAACCGTTGCAAAGATAAACAGGAAGGCAGACGGGGTCCTGTTAAGTCCCGGGATGATACGGCATACAGGAGAATATTTTTCGAAGAGAAATTCCCCGGCTATCGTGGGTAGGTTAAACTGGAATACCGTTTACTGTTTTAACTGGAAATACAATGAGTCTGTGTCGGTTGAAGCATTCTCTCCACAGGAGGCACTCTCCCTCGGAGTTGAGATTGCTCTGGTATCCCTTACTCTTAAAACAGGTCGGGAAAAGACAGACGCAGAGAATGTAAAAATCTTCCGTGGCATTACTTCAGAATGCCACCGCCTTGGAATGCCTGTCATAGGAGAATATTTCCCGGCATACAGCGACAAACTCAGCTCGGAAGAGATGCACGCACAGGTAAAAACGGGATGCCGCATTATAGCGGAACTGGGAGCGGATATGATAAAAACCTTTTACACTGAAAATTTTAAGGAGGTAGTTGCAGGCTGTCCAGTCCCCATATTTGCGCTCGGTGCGGTTAAACTACCCTCTCAATTAGACGCACTGAAACTTGCATACAATGAGATAAAAGACGGTGCAAAGGGAATTGTCTTCGGAAGAAACGCAATCCAGGTACCTGACCCAGTTAAATTCCAAGCAGCACTGATAGACGTCGTGAAAAACAACACAATCCCTGAGGATGCGATAAAAAAACAAAACCTGAAAGAATGAAAATATCTCCAGTGGATACCCGAAAATCCCCTGACTATGAAAGACCAAGGCTTTGATGAGAACGTTCAGAGGACTGCAACAACGGGACTTGAAAAGATTGTGCGCGACGGCATAACTAT
>DYKC01000046.1:0-1714 GCA_020722825.1 Vermiphilus sp. | reverse complement strand
TTCAGAGGACTGCAACAACGGGACTTGAAAAGATTGTGCGCGACGGCATAACTATATATGGCAGACTCCCGGGGTACACTTGTAAACGTAAAAATGCCTGATAAACTCTGGTTTCCTCATTTCGTACGTGCCATAAAATCTTTTCTGGACGCTATCATCCGGCTCATATGGCACTGTGATGGCAACCTGATGGAGATATTCCACTTCTGCTGGAAGCCGGCATCAGAGGATTTCAGTACGAGGATGAAATAGACTATGAGAAGATATGCAGGATGAAAACCCGTAACGGAGACGACCTGTTCATCATAGCCGGTGTCTCACTTACAATAACTCTGGCCAAAGGCAAACCTGCCGATGTGAAACGTCAGATGGACTATCTTGTTGAGAAGGGACCAAAGGTAGGATTGATACTCGGCTGTTACTATGCTATCCTTATGTCAGAACTTCAGACAAAAATTAGGCAATTTTGCTATTTTTGCCAAGGTTTAGTATATAAAAAGGGGACTGTTGGCGAATTCAATAAAGGTCTGGAAAGAGAAAGAGATTGGCTATTCGGAAAAATGAAAGCACAATCTTCCACCAAAATGGAATTTTTTGAAGTGAAGCATCTTGACAAAAGAATATATACAGAAAGAATTAGGGATTTCCTGCCAGAAAAGGTTATTGACATCCACGCGCATATATGGCTGAAAGAAAACAATGCAGGGCCAGACCATGAGAACAGGGTTGTGAGATGGGCATCCAGCGTGGCAGAAGAAAATCCTGTGGAAGATCTTTTAGAGACATACAGGTTACTCCTACCCGGAAAGTCTGTTACTCCTCTTGTTTTCAATATGCCTACAAAAGGGAAAAATCTGGACACACTCAACCGATATGTGAGCGAGTCCGCAAAAAAATACAAACTCCCACCCCTTATGCTTTCTCGTCCTGAATGGCCCGCAGAAGAATTTTCAGAGAGACTTCAGGGGGAAGGTTTCTTAGGTGTAAAACCCTATCTCTCTTATGCCCCTTCCCACATACCCGCAAAGGAAATACGCATCTTTGACTTTATCCCTCGCCACCAGCTTGAGGTGCTCAACCGACAGGGCAAAATACTGCTTCTCCACATTCCCAGGGACGGACGGCTGAAGGACCCTGTAAATCTTGCCCAGATGCTGGAGATAGAAGAGAGATATCCGGATATTAAACTCATCATAGCACACGTGGGAAGGGCATATTGCTCCGAAGACATCGGGGATGCTTTCAAGATTCTGGCAGGCACGCAGAAAATGTTTTTTGATATCTCTGCAAATACCAATGAAACCGTTTTTCGCCAACTCATAGAGACAATGGGTCCGGAGAGAATCCTTTTCGGTAGTGACCTGCCCATTACCCGTATGCGCATGCGCCGCATCTGTGAAAAGGGCATCTATATAAACCTTGTACCTGAAGGCCTGTACGGTGACGTTTCAGACGACAAAAATATGAGGGCAGTACAGGGTGAGGAAGCAGAAAAACTTACCTTTTTCTTCTATGAAGAGATTATGGCATTTCTTGAAGCGTCAAAAACAATAGGACTCAACAAGAATGACCTGAAAAAGGTCTTTTTTACCAACGCTACTTTTATCCTGCAAAACGCAGGATTTGGGAATTAAAAGGCCTACCGGTATTTACCATACTTACGGGCAGCCTGAGATATTCAATACCGACCAGGGAAGCCAGTTTACCAGTAAGG
>DYKC01000045.1 GCA_020722825.1 Vermiphilus sp. | reverse complement strand
AGTTAACATAATATTTCTTATCCGACGTTTTATTTCTAACCATATGTTAATCCTAACTTTAAGTTCTTTTTTTGTTCTTCTATTCAGATACTCCAAGAAGTGAGATTGTTATGGATTTTCTTGGGAAAAATTTGCTGAGAATATTTGTTATGACCAGACCGTCATAGAAAAAGACAAAACCGCTTATCAGGAAACCTGTCACCCAGTTAAGCAGCAGTAACGTAAACGCCAGAGAAAGAGCCAGCAGACCAATTATTATCACGTACACTATTGTGTATTCTTTTGCCACCATAAAGATTTTTTCAAGAATCTTTCTCATCTGGAACCCTTTTTTTATGTCATTTTCTTCAAGATACAGGCATATGGCAAATGGCAGAAAATAAAGGGCTATTAGGAGTAATAACGTACCAATGATGTTTAAAACCTGGCCTCTGAAGTAAAATAAAGAGAGGATTTTACCTCCGGAAAGGGAAAGCATAAAGCGCCCGCCTAAAAACATCAATAAAACAGGGATTATAACATAACTAATACCTATGCCAAGTAAAAACACCCCTCTCATAAAAAGAGCCTTGATATTTTCTTCCCACTTAATGCATGACCTATCCTGCTCTATCTTTTTTTTAAGTTTGATCCCGAGATAGCCCAGAGCGATAAGATTAATAACGGGGAAAAAGGTTAAAACTCCACCTATAAGCAGATTTATTATACTTTCCTGTTTTTGAAAAGGCTCTTTAAATGCGTCAAGAATTTTCTTTTTCATTTCATTATCTCCAGCATCTCTTTGACAGCCCTTTCAAGACCGACAAAGACCGCCCTGCCGATTATGCTGTAACCGATGTTAAGTTCCTCAATACCTTTTATTTTACATATTGCCGGGGTATTTTTATAGTCCAGCCCGTGCCCTGCATTGACCCTGATTCCAATGGATAGAGCATATTCCGTAGCCTTGCTTATTTTATCTAACTCGCAACTGATATCTTTTTCGGTTTTTGCATCGGCATACCTTCCTGTGTGAATCTCTATGAATTCTGCTCCTGTATCCTTGCTTGCTGCTATTTGTTTCTTATCCGGCTCAATGAAGAGACTGACCTTTATCCCTGCCTTCGTGAAATTTTTCACGTTAGTTTTTATTCTATCAAAGTTTTTTATTACATCCAGTCCGCCTTCTGTAGTGAGCTCTTCCCTTTTTTCAGGCACAAGTGTTACCTGGTAAGGTCTTACGTCCAGAGCAATTTTTACTATCTCATCGGAGAGAGCCATCTCCATGTTAAGGCGTGTTTTTACAGTTTTTTTTAACAGATAAATATCCCTGTCCTGTATGTGTCTGCGGTCTTCCCGCAGATGACTTACAATAGAATCACACCCTGCAAGTTCACATAAAACCGCTGCGTATACAGGGTCCGGCACTTCCCCTCTCCTCGCCTGTCTTAATGTGGCTACATGGTCTATATTTATTCCCAGTTTCACTTATTCCTCCTGTTGTCCTCATTGTCATTGCAAACCCACGTTTTTGGGGGCGCGGCAACCCCAATCTGAATATGAGATCGCTTCGGCTTCGTCTCGCAATGACAAGCGGTAAAGAGTCCTGATTTTCTACAGCACTACAGCACTTCACTCAGATTTTCTACCAGGAGTCTGTTTTCTTCTGCCGTACCAATGGTTATTCTTGCATATTCAGGACCCATCCCTGCCATACTTCTTATGATTATACCTCTTTTTTCCAGTTTTTTTATTATGTCTGCGGCGTTTTCTTTAAACCTGCACAGTATAAAATTAGCCTCCGTCGGGAAACATTTTATCCCCAGTCTTTCCAATCCGGAAGAGAGAAAATGCTTGCCCTCTGAGTTATTGAGTATGGATTTTATAACGTGCTGCTCGTCATCAAGGGCAGCCAGGGCTGCTTCCTGGGCAGTGAGCGTGGTGTTAAATGGGGGCCTTATACGTTCCAGGAAACCGATTATTTCTCTTCTGGCTATTCCATACCCTATGCGGAGTCCAGCAAGCCCGTATATCTTTGAAAAGGTTCTTGCTACGATGACGTTTTTTTTTGACAGGTACGGATAAGCGGTACCGAAATTATCTGCCTCAACGTATTCTCTGTATGCTTCATCTGCAATAATAATTACATTATCAGGAACTTGTTTCATAAAATGTGCAAGTTGGTCATCGTAAATTATATTGCCAGTGGGATTGTTTGGATTACACAGTATTATAACTCTTGTTCTGGAGGTTATTTTCTTAAGAAACATATCCAGATCATAGGAAAAGTCCTCTTTTAACGGGACTTCAACCGGTGAGGCGCCTATCTTCAGGGCAAGGATTTTATATATGAGGAAGGAAGGCGTTGGATATATAACCTCCTCGCCAGGATTTATAAACGTCTCCATCGTCAACGATATTATCTCGCTAGAACCACTGCCAAGAATAATATTGTTTTCCGGGTATTTCATAAGGTCTGAAATTTTTTTCTTAAGGTAGTATCCCGAACCTTCTGGATATCTATATATTTTTTCAGCACATCTTTTTATTGCTTCCACTGCTTTGGGAGATGCACCGAGAGGATTTTCATTAGACGCCAGCTTTACAATTCTTTCAATGTCCAGTCCGTACGCTCTATGCAATTCTTCTATAGGCCTGCCTGGTACATAGGGGGAAATTTTTTTAATCCCCTCTTTAACAAGGCTTTCAATGTTCTTATTCATAGCACAATCCTGCTTTTTTCTTTGTTTCTTTGATTGTTGCCAGAGCCACCTTTCTTGCTCTTTCAGCTCCTTTGTTGAGTATGTACCACAGACTTTTCTTGTCTTTTTCAAGAGATTTTCTTCTGTCTCTTATGTCACCAAGATATCGGGCGAGCATTTCTCCAAGTTCTCTTTTACAATCGGTACAGCCTATGACGGCTCCTCTACACTCCCTTTCTATTTGCTCTGCGCTGCCGGAATTAAATATCTTATGGTAGATGAAAACAGGACAGGTTTTTGGATGTCCGGGGTCCTTTTTGTATACTCTTTTCGGGTCTGTAAACATCTTGCTTACCTTCTCTTTTATCACGTCAGCCGCATCTCTAAGGTATATGCAGTTATTATAAGACTTGCTCATCTTTCTATTGTCTGTTCCGGGTATCTTGGGCGTCTCGGTCAGCAATGCTTCAGGTATCGGGAAGGTATCTCCATACAGATAATTGAATCTTTTGGCGATCTCTCTGGTCAGTTCAAGATGAGGTAACTGGTCAATTCCTATAGGAACGTACCCAGCCTTATATATAAGGATATCCGCCGCTTGCAGTACAGGATATCCCAGAAATCCGTAAGTATTCAAGTCTTTCTCTATAAGTTGCTTTTTCTGTTCCTTGTAAACCGGATTTCTTTCAAGCCATGGAGTGGGAACTATCATAGAAAAAATAAGGTGCAGTTCTGTATGTTCAGGGACCATTGACTGAACAAATATCGTTGATTTTTCGGGGTCAAGTCCTGCTGATATGAAATCTATGGCTACTTCTTCTGTGTAATATTTGGTCTGTCTCATAGATGCATACTCGGTGCTCAGTGCATGATAGTCGGCTATCATATAGAAACATCTGTATCCCTCATCCTGAAGTCTTTTCCAATTTGCCAGTGCTCCGAAAAGATGTCCTATATGCAGGGGCCCCGTGGGTCTCATTCCACTTAAGACAACTCTCTCTTTGTTCATAAGTTCATAACTCCATAACTTCTTATTTACTCCGAACTTTTCCTGCTACGCCCTAATTGTGAGGGGTTACGATTTTGTTTTAAAAATCTTCTCTCCTCGCTTTGCTCGGAGCAAGCCGAACCTCCAATTCCCAGTCCCAAACCCCCTGTTTCTACCTGTGAGGATTTCTGATTTTTCTTTTTAAAATACTCCTTGACTATCTCTCTATGGTCAAATGCAAAATTTTCAGGCAGGCTGTCTTCAGTAAAAAGTTTTGCGTCCTTTGCGTCGTCAGATGCTCTTAAAACCCCCTGCCCTTTCGCAGTGAAAACGGTTGATATTGTGTGTTGCCTTGGGTCTCTGTTCGGAGCTGAATAGGTGTGAAACTGTTCCAGTTCTATAACATCCAGTCCGGTTTCCTCTTTCGCTTCCCTTACAGCAGCATCCTCAAGGCTTTCGCCGTAATCAACAAATCCTCCGGGTAGAGCCCATCCATAGGGATAATTTTTTCTTTTTATCAGCACAATTCCCTCAGGCATCTCTATTATAATATCAACTGTAGGAACTGGATTCCTGTATTTTTTTTCCACAGCGTCTAATATTACAATTTATCCTTTTAAAAATCAATTTTTTTAATGGGCACAGCAGACTGAATTGTTTCAGAAAATGACAGGGCCGCTTCCTGCAACGGGATAGGCAATAAATACGTCAGGTTCAAGATTCAGCATATCATAATATTTCTTTAATAGTTCCTGCTCAAGTTTTTCATAAGAGTTTTCTTTTATCATAATCATTATGCAGCCTCCAAGTCCTGCTCCTGATATCTGTGCACCGATTACCCCGTCTACAGAGAGAGAGATGTCAATCATTCTGTCTATCTCAGGTGTGCTGCACCTGTAAGAACCGGGCTGTAACGCAAGCATACTATCAGGTGGTCCATCTCCTGCTTTTTTAATAAGTTTATCCATTGTGCTATCTGAATAGTCTGCATGAAAAGGTACGGATGTTTCATTATCAGTCCACTGGACTACTCTATCTCCGTTGTGTGATATGTTCATCCATCTGCCGAACTCTTTTATATCATTCTTAAGAAATAGTTCAGTGCAAAGGTGGCTCCTTAAACACTCTGTCAATCCATAAACAAAAACCCCCCTTGCGGGGAATAAACTTAGGTTTTCTGGAATATCTTCTATCTGCATTCGCAATCTGTCAGAGATCTTTTTTTTAAGGAGGTTTTTTGCCGATATATTAACGGGGAGATATCTTAATATAGTCAGGATCTCTTTTTCTGTAAGATAACTCTTGTAAACGATATCTCTGAAATAATTTACAGATTTGAAGATTTCGGGGTACTGATTTTGCAACAGTTCCATACCAATACGGTAACAGGCAACCCGCTGGTTATAAATATTTTTTGCCCCTTTTGTTTTATGTGCCTGATGTTGAGAATTTGCTATAGCAATCACATAGTCTTCAGGGAAATCAACAGTTCTTATTTTTTTAAGGGGGGAAAAACCTATTTGAGTGATAGCTCCCTTCTGTGAATATTTTATTGCTGTGTGGTCTCCACTTCCTCCTCTGGTGCCTACATATTGTTCACCCTCACCACATAATTCCACAAATTTTTCAGGAGTGATGTTTATGTCGTTTAATAAAACACAGGCTTCTGCTGCGGATACGAACAGTGCTGATGATGAACTGAGACCGCCTCCGGCGGGAAGGTCGCTTGAGGTCATTATATTTATACCGCTTATCTGTTTTCCCCCAGAGAAATGCTGGAAACGGCTTATAACTGCTTTGATATACTGTCCCCAGTCACCTCTTGCAAGATATCCTGAGTTTTTTACATGAGAACTGTTAATGAATGTATACCAGTCTTTCTTTGTATCTATTCCCAGTTCGTCTATTGAAAAATGTCTATCGGGAAATTTGCGCGGCTCTATGCTGTGCGCCGATATTATCCTATCGTTTCTCTTTCCCGCGATACAATAGATGTCTTTATCAAGTGCAATCATATTTACATCACCGCCCTGATGGTCTATATGTCTCCCCATAAGGTTTATCCTGCCAGGTGCTCTCGTTATTACAACGGGAAGATTTCCATAGCGGCGGTGATATTCTTTCAGCGACTCAATGAGCATTATCCTTTTCTTTTCAATATAGGGGTAACCACTTCCGTAAATGCTGTGAAAGTAGTTTAAAGACTGTGGAGATGCTGTTTCCAGATGTCTCAGCCAGTCAAGTGGTTTACGAATAAAATCGGGTTTCTCTTTTAAGAAAACCCTGGATTTTTCTGCAAGATGGTTCTCCATTTCTATTATTTCTTCTGGTGTGTTGAAAGACATTACCTGATGAGAGTCATCTACAGGCAGAATTGTTATTTTTGCTCCGGAATTTACAAGTATTGCTACGGTATCAGTCAGGTATTCTTCTTTCTGTACATTATCGCTTTTAAGATGTTTTAGAGAGGAAAAGAACGCCTCCTTTTTGAAAAGGTAAACCGATAGATTGGCGTATCTGATCTTTGAAAGAGTTTCAACCGAGATTTTCTGTCCATTCAGTGTTATAGGGAATCTATTTTCTGCAAGATATTTTTTTATGTCGGGGACCTCCAGTATCCCTGTTATTTTGTCTTTTTCCTTTTGAAGGATGCGTCCTGAACTCGGAAAATCTTCAGCATTGCCTACAATGAAACTCAGGTCGCTTTTTGTATTATAAAAAAGTTTAATGAGTCTTTTTAGAATGGACTCTTCAATTACTTTGTCTCCGGCTATTACCAGAATGTCATCTATTGAAGGAATTGTTTTTATGATGTCAGCGGCTGTCTTTGCTGCATTACCAGTTCCCCTTGGTTCTACCTGATAACAAAAATAGTGCGTTCCTGGCGTGGATGAAACTGTCTCCATTACTTGCTCTGCAAGGTGTCTTACAACAATAAAGTGGGAGTTTATTCCACATATATTTAAGGTTTCTATTGTACGGTTTATTACAGGTTTGCCACCCAGCGGAAAACAGACCTTGTGTACGGAGGAACAGCGCATCCTTGTTCCTTTTCCACCTGCCATTATCACCGCTGCTATATTCCTTCTTTTCACGTTGTCATTAAGGTTCGGAGTAAAACGCCCTGTATGCAAGATAGGTTGAGTATATATCTGCTTTGCTTGCTAATTCGTACGGGGCATGCATGGATAGAAGACCTGTTCCGCAGTCTATGGTGTCAATGTTGTGTCTTGCTATGTAGGTGGCAATGGTTCCTCCTCCGCCCTGTTCTAACTTGCCAATCTCCCCGGGCTGCCATGGAACTCCGTTTCTATCAAAGATATTTCTTATGTAAGCGATATACTCAGCTGGGGGCTCAATACTGTGTCCTTTTCCTCTACCCCCGGTTGTCCTTGTGATAACGACCCCGCAACCCAAATGGGCCGTATTACGCGGGTCGGATACCTCTTTGTAGTTAGGGTCAAGAAGAGTATCTACGTCCCCGGAGATTGCCTTTGAGTTCTGAATTACCGTTTTAAATTCCTTTAGGTCCACCCCTGCTTTTTCCATTACCTCTTCTATGACAAATCTGAAAAATTCTGACTGTGCTGATGTGGACCCCATACTTCCTATCTCCTCTTGGTCAACCATAATGCAAAAGGTGGTTTTTTCAGGTTTTTCAACTTCCATGAAGGCTTTCATACTTGTATATGCACAGGCTCTGTCGTCCTGTCCATATCCTAAAAGCATACTTTTATCAAATCCTGTATCTCTTACCTTTCCGGCAGGAACGAACTGAAATTCACTGCTAATGAAATCATCTTCCTCAATCCCGAAGGTCTCCTTGAGAATCTTGAGAACGGCGTTTTTTGTTTTGTCTTTCTTCTGCTTTGCATCCGGGATACTTCCGACGATTATATTAAGATTTTCTCCGGGGAATCCATCTTCAATAGTCTTCTTTGCCTGGTCCTTGCCAAGGTGTGGTAGAAGATCTGTTATGTTGAAGACAGGGTCGGTATCCCGCTCGCCGATTTCTATTTCCTTCTTTTTGCCGTTTTTAAAAACTATGGTGCCGTACATTGCGAGCGGGATTGTAAGCCACTGGTATTTTTTAATTCCACCATAATAATAGGTTTTCAAAAAGCAGATGTTTTCATCCTCATAGAGCGGACTTGTTTTCAGATCAAGACGCGGACAGTCTATGTGGGAGACAATGAATTTACATCCTGAATGAAGGTTTTTGGTGCCTACTCTGCCGAGGAATAAGACCTTTCCTTTATTCAGACAGTAAAACCTGTCACCGGCAGAAAGTTTTTGAAAACTCTCCAGCGGTTTGAAATGCTTTTTTTCAAATATCTCTATGCTTGCTTTGACAAACTTTCTTTCAGTTTTGTTAATTGAAAGGAATTCTTTATACCCCTCGCAGAATTCCAGTGCCTGCTTTTTAGTTTTTTCATCCCAGCGTTCCCATCCCGTTTTCCTCTCCATTGTTTCTCCTTTACCCCTCACTCTCTTGAAAAGCGTTATATGGGAACTTACGTTCCCGGTATACGTTGATATACAGTAGATATACAAATCTATACCGCAGGC
>DYKC01000195.1 GCA_020722825.1 Vermiphilus sp. | reverse complement strand
AAGATTAGTTAAAACCGATAGGGATATCTTACAAAAGAAATCTTTTTCCAGAAGAGATTAGACTTGACCTCCTTGTAAAAATAGCCTGTCCCTTTTTTTCTGCAATTATGTTAATATAGTCTGTATGGAACAGACGATACCTTTATGGGTGAAGAAGAAGGTGCGCGTGGGCAAAGAGTATGAAAGAGCACGGCAGATGCTAAAGGACCTTTCAATCAACACAGTGTGTGAAAGTGCAGTCTGCCCGAACATATACGAGTGTTTTGGAAAAAGATACGTCAGTTTTATGATTCTGGGCAACAGGTGTACAAGAAACTGCAAATTCTGCGGGGTCTCCAGACTACTCAGGACAGAGCCGCCTGATGAAAAAGAGCCGGAGAACGTTGCCACCGCCGTAAGGCAACTCGGTATGCAGTATGCAGTCATTACATCTCCATCAAGGGATGACCTGCCAGACGGAGGAGCAGAACACTATGCCCGGACAACTGAAAAGATACGCAGTGTAAACCCGAAGACAAAGATTGAACTTCTGATTCCAGACTTTAGAGGCGACGAGACCAGTTTAGAGAAGGTTTTTGCCTCGAGACCCGACGTGATTTCTCACAACATTGACGTTGTCCCATCGCTCTACCCTTCAGTCAGACCGCTCTCCAGTTACGAAACCTCAATGAGTGTTTTGAAGATGACAAAAGAAAACGGATTCATCACAAAGTCCGGGATTATGCTGGGACTTGGAGAAAAAAAAGAAGAAGTTTTAAAACTGCTGCAGGAGATTAAAGAGACAGGGTGCGAATACCTTGTCATAGGACAGTATCTGAGACCGTCCAAAAGGTCTATGCCCGTGAAAGAATTTATACATGAAGATGTCTTTAAGGAATATGAAGAAGCGGGTAAAAAAATAGGCTTCAAAAACGTATTCGCAGGTACCTTTTACAGAAGCTCCTATATGGCTGAAAAACTCATTCTGCCCTGACAAAAAAATCTAACACCTGAAAAAGGTATATATACCTCAGGGACGATGCATTCATCCAGAGAGACATTGATACCTGGCTGCGATAATTTGTAACTGAGGTAACCGCAGGCTTTAGCCTCTGCCTTAATTAGAGATTATTAACACAAAAAAACTGTTGAAAGTACGTGAGAAATGTGTATAATATTAAGGAGTGACTTTTGAGGAAACACGGGCCGTTAGCTCAATGGCAGAGCAGGGCACTCTTAATGCCAAGGTTGCAGGTTCAAGTCCTGCACGGCCTAATACCGCCCAATTTCAACCGTATACCGG
>DYKC01000194.1 GCA_020722825.1 Vermiphilus sp. | reverse complement strand
GAGGTAAAGAAAGGAGATTTTTCTCTAATACTCGGTAAGAAAGGGGCAATGAGCCAGGTATCTCCTGATAAACTCATAGGGAATGTTCCGCATAACGTCGGTAAGGATGAAATTCTTGAAGGGTATAAGCAGCCATCCCAGAAACTGGAAAATGTCGTATATGTCAAGTCTCCGCTTGTAGGAGTATTTTACAGGGCATCTTCTCCCGGAAGTCCCCCTTTTGTTGAAGTGGGAACCTCTGTTAAGAAAGGCGACACCCTCTGTATTATAGAGGCGATGAAGGTTATGAACGAAATAAAGTCGGAGTATGAGGGTTCAATCGGGGAGATACTTGTAGAAAACGCAAAGCCTGTAGAATACGGACAGGTTCTTTTCGTCATCCATCTTTCTTCTCAGACCTGAATCCACAGATGCTGTTAATAGATGTAAGATTAACAGAGGACTTTATAAAAATGTTTAAGAAGGTCTTTATAGCCAATAGAAGTGAGATTGCGCTCAGGATAATAAGAAGTTGTAAAGAGTTAGGGTTGAATACAGTAATTGGTTTTTCAGAAGTTGATAGAGATTCTCTGCCTGTAAAATTAGCTGATGAGAGGATATGTATAGGTCCTGCACCAGCATCCGAAAGTTATCTTAACATCCCTGCTGTTGTCAGTGCTATTGAACTTACCGGTTGCGACGCGGTGCACCCGGGATATGGTTTTCTTTCTGAGAATATACAGTTTGTTGAGATATGCGAGGCATCAGGGATTGTTTTTATAGGACCTTCGGCAGAAAATATCCGTATGATGGGGGATAAGTCTCTGGCGAGGAAGACTGCAAAGAGTTACAGAATTCCTATCATACCCGGTTATGAGGAGCATAACTTCAAGGAAGCGCTGGTGCACGCAAAAAAGGTGGGCTTCCCTGTCATCATAAAGGCTCGTGCAGGTGGTGGCGGTAGGGGTATGAGAAGGGTGGATAGCGTGGAGGAGTTTCAAAAACTCTGGAACACCTGTCAGGAAGAGGCGAGGGCCTCTTTTGGAGAGCCTGCACTTTACCTTGAAAAGTTTCTGGAACGTCCCAGACATATAGAGATACAGCTCATAGGTGATAAAAGAGGCAACATATTCATCTTTCCGGAAAGAGACTGTTCCATACAGAGGAGACATCAGAAACTCATAGAGGAGAGTCCATCGCCCTTTGTAGGTGAAAAACTGAGGAGAAAACTTTGCAGGTACGCATATAGACTTGCAAAAAAAATAAACTATAAAAGTGCCGGAACGATAGAATTTCTTGTGGATTCCGAT
>DYKC01000044.1 GCA_020722825.1 Vermiphilus sp. | reverse complement strand
GCGTTTTTTGAGAGCAAAAGAAAATTTATTCACATATACTGTACCGTTTGAAAATAAAGAAAAAATCAGTGTTGTGTTAGGATTGTGTTAAATCGTAAAAGGGAATTTTAAGAAGGTTTTGCCGAGAGAGGGAGGGATACTATCACCTCGGTGCCGGAATCTATAGAACTTTTTATATCAATGGTTCCTTTGTGAAGCATTACTATGTGTTTAACTATTGAAAGTCCCAGTCCTGTGCCACCTGTTTCTCTGGACCGGGACCTGTCAACGACATAGAATCTTTCAAATATGCGTGGCAGGCTTTTTTCCGGGATTCCAATACCTGTGTCTTTTATGCTGATATGAAGGGAATTATTGCTCCTGAAGGTTTTTATGGTTATAAAACCTTTATCCGTGTATCTTACCGCGTTGTCTATAAGGTTTATAAAGAGTTCTTCAATCTTGAAGCGGTTCCCTGTGATGTATCTGTTTTCTTCTATATCGGTTCTTACCGTCAGATTTTTCTCATGGATTTTACCGTCAAATATTTTCAAAACCGCATCTATTACCTCTTTTATGTCTATCTGCGCAAATTCTATATTTTTTGCTTTCTCAAGTTCTGAAAGGGAGAGTATGTCATTAACGATGTTTATCAGACGGTCGGTATTCTTGCGGATTACGTCAATATATTTTTTTTGTTCAGGAGAGACTTCTTCGCCCAGTGTTTCTATATATCCTTTTATTGCTGTAAGGGGCGTTTTAAGTTCGTGGGACATGTTTGTGACAAGGTCCTTCTTGATTTTTTCAAGTTCTCTTTCAGCAGTGATATCTCTGAGCGATACAAAAACATCTCCCGAACTGCCTGAAGGGGAAAAGGAAGCTATGAAGGTCTGTCCATTTAGAGAAATTTCCTTTTCCACAGGTACGCTGTCTTTATGAATGTGCTGTATTGCGTCTATAAATTCCGCATCCTTGAAAAATTTTATATAGTTGTTCCCTTCCACATCCTGTGTGCCTGAAAGTTTTTTTGTCTCCTTGTTTGCAAAAGATATAAGGCCTGCCTTGTCTATTATTAATACAGGTGAAGAGAAAGAATCCATTATGCCTTCAGTCTTTTTTTGGGATTCCTCGTTTGCCTTTGAAAGAGCGATGGATTGTCTGGAAAGTTTATCTGACAGGTTTTTCAGTCTTTTAACCCTGAGGTAAAAAAAGATGGCGAGTAAAGTGGATACTGCCGAAACAATAAACAGAATTATATTATTCATTCTTCTATTTTATAGCCAACCCCGCGGATATTTTTTATATATCTTCCGGCTTTACCCAGTTTATCGCGCAGGTTTTTTATATGCACGTCAACAGTTCTTTCAATGACCGCCTTTTCACCTTCCCAGAGGGTATCAATGATTTTTTCTCTGGAAAAGACCCATCCCCTTTTTGATGCAAGTATCAGCAAAATGCCAAATTCTGCAAATGTTAGGTCTACCTTTTTGCCCTCAGCATAAACCTCACGCTTTGCAGGGTCTATGACCAAACTACGGCCTATTCTGATTTTCTCTGTCTCTGTTTTTGGCAAATGACGTCTGAGTACAGTCTTTACACGGGCAACGAGTTCCCTGGGAGAGAACGGTTTTACAATGTAGTCGTCGGCGCCCATCTCCAGTCCTACAACCCTGTCGGTAACCTCTGCCTTTGCAGTAACCATAACCACGGGGATGGATGAAAAACCCGGATTGTTTTTTATTGCCCTGCAGACATCAAGACCATCCATGTCCGGCAGTATCAGGTCAAGGATAAGAAGGTCAAATGAGTTATGTTCAAGAGACTTGAAAAGGTCGTTGGCGTTGGAAAACCCGGTTACCCTGTAACCTGATTTTTCAAGGTGCAGGGCTATAAGTTCCCTTATATCCTTTTCATCTTCAAGTACCGCTATTCTCTCATTCATTTACACCTATTTTAGCACACAACATAATGCTTTTTAAATTTTAACGAGGAAAAGAAAATGAACGGAAAAATGTGACGAAAGAAAATGTATTGAAGATCACTGCTGTCCAACTGTCAATCAAAAAGTGTCAACTGTTCTGACGAAGTGCTGTTCTTTGATAAATCGGGGAATTGTTGTGAAAGCAAGTCGCAGAGCGGTTCTTTCTGAAATTGGCTGACGCTTCTGCCTAAAACCCTGGCAACATCTCTATATGAATATTTTTATCACGCAGGCTTTCACGATAAGCAGGTTGAGCGAAGGCCATGCAGAAAAACTGGCCCAGACATGAAAATTTTTGAACCTTGTAATATACGCTGTATCGGTCAACACATTTGTGAAATTCGGGTAACGGCAGTAATTTCATTAACTGAGAAAAGACTATTTGTCCGGTATACATAGGCCACTCCTTTAGCTCGCGCGCGATAGGGGTTCGTCCAAATATTGATTTTATCAGTGGATCTGGTATAAAATACAACCCTGGCATAACGGTTGACGCCTATATGCATACAAATTATAAAGATATTTACGCCCTGGGTATGAACACAGACAGGGATATGCAGGAAATTTTCTGTGACAGGTATGCATGGCGGGGCAATATATGTGAGAGGAAGGGTTGATAACTGTCAGATTGGAAAAAAGTGAAGGTTTTTAAAATGGGGAAAGATTTTAGAATTATAGAAAATTACCTCAGAAAGTTTTCCAGTTATTTCAGGTTTTCTGCCGGGGAGATAATGGAAGAAGAATTTTACAGGACTGTACATGTCAGCCATCGCCTTTATGGTAAACTCTGTACATATTAATAATATGGAAAAGGAAAAGTTATTTCTGATTGAGGTTCGCAACAAGACAAGGGTTACTGACGTATTCGGGTATATGATTAAGAAAGACATCATGGAGACAGGCATTCAGGAAATTGAGGAGGTCTTGACGTCTAGCCTCTACCGTCTTAAAGGGGTTTGCTGCCACAGGGAACTTATACGCATTGCAGAAGAAATTCTGATTGATGCTGTTGCACAGGACTATTTCCTTGACAATTCAGGTATCAGGAAGAGAGGTGCGGGATACAATGTTATAGACGTTTTCTACAAAGAAGGGGTGACGGATACCGTCGCTGAAACTGTTATGACTGCAGTTAAAGATGCCGGTATAAAAAACTTGTTTTCTGCATCAACAGGGAAGAGGTATTATTTAAAAGGTAGACTGAACCGCCAGGATATAGAGACTATCTGTATGAAGGTTCTTGTGAACCCGCTCATACAGAATTATTCAGTCGTAAAGGATAACAATGCCTAAATTCGCATCACAGGTTGATATTCTGGGAGCAGGAGACAGAGAACTTGTTGAGATGAGTGAAAAGAATCTCCTGTCACTGACACTGGAAGAGATGAAAGCAATTCGTTCCTATTTCACTGAACTCGGAAGGAATCCGACGGACTGCGAGATTGAAACCATTGCCCAGACATGGTCGGAACACTGTTTTCACAAAATATTCAGAACAGAGATTGAATATACTGAAAACCTGAATGGAAAGAAGAAAAAGGAAAGGCTGAGTCTCCTAAGGGAAATCAAAAAGGCGACCTTGAAAATAGACAGTGGATTGTGCGTTTCGGTTTTTAAAGACAATGCGGGTATCATAAAATTCAACGACAGGTATGGTATTGCCTTCAAGGTTGAAACACATAACCATCCCTCTGCTCTGGAGCCTTATGGAGGTGCAGGTACGGGAATAGGAGGGGTTATAAGAGATATACTGGGTGCAGGTAAGGCGGCGATGCCTGTTCTGAATATAGATGTCTTCTGTTTTGGGGATCAGGGGGTTTCTTACTCTGAACTTCCGGAAGGGGTACTGCACCCACGCAGGATTTTCAGGGGTGTGGTCAGTGGAGTAAGAGATTACGGAAACAGGATGGGGATTCCTACAGGAGCAGGTGCGATTGTTTTTGACCGTGGCTATCAGAATAACTGTCTTGTCTTCTGCGGGACGGTTGGCGTGATACCTCTGACACAGGTTGAAAAAAGAGTGTCTGATGATGACCATATCGTGCTCATAGGAGGCAGGACCGGACGCGATGGCATTCACGGTGCAACTTTTTCATCTGCAAGTCTTAACGCAAATATATCCAGAAGTGTGGTGCAGATAGGCAACCCCATAGTAGAGAAAAAGATGATGGATGTTCTTCTCACTGCAAGGGACGAAGGCTTATATAATTCCATAACCGACTGCGGGGCAGGCGGACTTTCCTCCGCAGTTGGAGAAATGGGAAAAGATATGGGTGCCGTGGTTAATCTTGAAAGGGTTCCACTGAAATGTAACGATTTACTGCCGTGGGAAATCTGGATTTCGGAATCTCAGGAAAGGATGGTTCTTTCTGTCCCTGAAAGAAATCTTAAGAAACTTCTGGAATTATCTGCTGATGAGGATGTGGAGGCAGAGGTTATAGGACGGTTTACAAAAACAGGAAGGCTTCAACTTTATTACAGGGATGAATCTGTGTGCAATATTGGGATGGATTTTCTTCACAACGGACTACCTCTTAAGAAGATGAAGGCATATTTTTCCTTTCAAGACAAACCTATGAAGGAAAAAGTATCCTCTCTGAAGGCCGGTGAGTTGCGAGAGCGTTTGTTAAGGGTACTAGGTAGTCCTAATGTGGCGTCAAAGGAACTGGTAGTGAGACAGTACGATCATGAGGTGCAGGCACACACGGTTCTTAAACCATTTACAGGAATTGAAGGGAAAGGTCCTTCGGATGCGGTTGTGCTTAAACCTTTTTATGATGACTGGCAGGGTATTGCTGTGGGTTGCGGCATAAATCCTTTTTATGGGAAACCGGACCCTTACCTTATGGCTGGGTGCTGCATTGAGGAGGCGTTGCGCAACCTCGTTGCTGTGGGTGCTGACCCGGAACAGGTGGCTATCCTGGACAACTTCTCCTGGGGGGACATGCACGAAGACGGACATCTTGGCACACTCGTCAGGTGTGTTAAAGGATGCAGGGACTTTGCTTTGAAGTACCAGCTCCCTTTTATATCCGGCAAGGATAGTCTGAACAATGTTTTTACCGATGCTAAAACCGGGGTTAAAACCTCAATACCGGATACACTGCTCATTTCCGCGGTCGGCATTGTTCCGGATGTAAGAAAGACCATATCCTCAGATCTTAAAAAAGAAGGAAACGCCCTGTATTTATGTGGCATTACCAGAAGGGAAATGGGTGGTTCTCAGTATCATCAGGTTTTCGGTATAACTGGAGGGAGTGTTCCCGTACCTGTTCCATCAAAGGCGCTGCCTCTGATGAAGAAGATATATCTCTGCATCAGGGAGGGCATTATAAAATCCTGTCATGACTGTTCGGATGGCGGTTTTGCAGTTGCCATTCTGGAGATGTCAATAGGCGGTGGGAAAGGGGTGGATATCTTTCTTGATAAGATGGTTTCTTCGGATGTTTCTCCCGAGTCCATGTTATTCTCGGAAAGTCAGGGCAGGTTTATAGTTGAGGTGGATGCAGGAGCAGCTGACAGGTTTGAAAAAATTATGAAAGGTACGGATTTTGCAAATATAGGCAGGATAACAGGGAGGGAAAGCATCACTTTTTACGAGAGGGGGCTTTTGTTTTCGCTTGATATTGTGGAAGCGGAGAGAGTATGGAGGTCAGGTTTGAAATGGTGAAACCGAGGATTCTTGTTATGCGGGTGGCTGGTACCAACTGTGACAGAGAGACAGAATGGGCATTCAGACTTGCCGGGGGTCTGCCACAGCGCGTCCATATCAACAGGATTAAGAGAGGCGAGGTGAAGATGAGGGATTACCAGGTACTTGTTATCCCTGGAGGGTTTTCTTACGGTGACGATATATCAGCGGGAAAGGTCTTTGCAAATGAAATAAGACATAATATAGGTAATGACATAAATCTTTTTATTGAAGAAGGAAAACCAGTCATAGGTATATGCAATGGTTTTCAGGTACTGGTGAAGGCAGGTATACTGCCGTACCCAGGAAGACAGTCTGTAACTCTCGGATGGAATGGTTCCGCGAGATTTGAAGACAGATGGGTGCATCTGAAAATTGAGGAGAGTGTATCTCCTTTCTTCAGGGGGTTTCCGCCTGTGATAAAACTCCCGGTTGCCCATGCCGAGGGCAATCTGATTACGGAAAATGAAGATGTTCTGAAAAAGATTGAGAATGACAGACTTGTCATTTTCAGGTATTGTGCTCCTGATGGTACCCTGAAGGGATATCCGTATAATCCTAAC
The DNA here is from genome assembly GCA_020722825.1 of Vermiphilus sp. Taxonomy (GTDB): domain Bacteria; phylum Ratteibacteria; class UBA8468; order B48-G9; family JAFGKM01; genus JAFGKM01. Next base: position 2,157 of record DYKC01000044.1, on the reverse strand, counting down.
GGTTCTACGGCAAACATAGCAGGTCTTGCATCTGCCAGCGGGCTTGTGGTGGGTATGATGCCCCATCCTGAAAGGGCGCTCTTCAGATGCTTTTATCCTGACTGGCATAGGGATGAAAAAAACGGAGATGTTTTCGGTTACGGATATATGTTTTTCAAAAACGTTGTTAACTTTTTTAGATAAAGAGCAACTCTTGACACTTTTGTTCACGGAGAAGCGAAGAAGCAGGACATATGGATAATCTGAGGGAAAACTGCGGGATAGCCGGAGTTTATGGAAACAACAGGGCAGCGGAGATGCTGTACCTGTCTCTTTTCTCTCTCCAGCACAGAGGACAGGAGAGCTGCGGTATTGTCGTTTCAGATGGGAAAAAGATAGGTTTGAAGAGAGGGATGGGTACGGTACCGCAGGTCTTTCAGGAAGGGAAGATTGACTATCTTAAAGGCAGTTTTGGTATAGGGCATGTCAGATATTCCACTACAGGCAGTTCATCCCTTAAAAACGTGCAGCCGTTTTTCGCAGAATACAGGGGGAAGAGCTATGCGATTTCACATAATGGAAACCTTGTGAACAGTGTGTTTCTCCGGGAAGAGCTTGAAGAAAAAGGCAGCATTTTCCAGACGTCCCTTGATACGGAGGTTTTGATGCATCTCATAACGATGTCCCGGAAAACATCTTTTCAGGAAAAACTTACGGATGCACTTTCAAGACTGAAGGGTGCATTTTCTCTTCTTATTTTTATCCCGGACGGGCTCGTTGCGGTGAAGGACCCGTGGGGATTTAGACCTCTGTGCCTGGGAAAGATAGACGGCGGATATGTGATTGCTTCCGAAAGTTGTGCTTTTGACCTTATAGGTGCCCGTTATATCCGTGAACTCTCTGCTGGTGAGATTCTGACTATAGACAGTAAGGGGTTCAGGAGTTCTTTCCTGCCTGCGGCAAAGGATACTGCACGCTGCATATTTGAATTTATATACTTTGCGAGGCCTGACAGCACAGTATTCGGTAAGAGTGTTTACAATGTGAGGAAAAAACTGGGGGAGAGGTTGGCTGACGAGTTCCCTTTTGACGGGGATATTGTTGTTCCCATGCCGGACTCGGGGAATGTCGCTGCACTCGGTTTTTCACAGAAGCGGAGTATACCCTTTGAGATGGGCATCGTAAGGAACCACTACATAGGCAGGACATTCATACAGCCGTTCCAGACATCAAGGGAGATGGGTGTCAGAATAAAACTTAACCCCATCAGGGAGGTCGTAGGAGGGAAAAAGGTAATCGTTGTTGAAGATTCCATAGTGAGGGGTACAACCAGCAGGTTGAGGATAAGAAATCTTAGGGAGGCGGGTGCGAAGAAGATTTACATGGCTGTAAGTTGTCCTCCTATCCGGTATCCGTGCTTCTACGGTATAGATTTTCCATCGGAGAAAGAACTGATAGCCAGCAGGGAACCGGTTGAGAGAATTGCACAAACCATAGGAGTTGACGGACTTTACTATTTGAGTCTTGACGGGATGCTTTCTGCAACGGGACTGCCGAAAGAGGAGTTCTGCACGGCTTGCTTTACCGGAAATTATAAGGTGAGGGCATAATGGAAGGCTATCTTGTTCTTGAAGATGGAACTGTTTTCAGGGGTGAGGCATTCGGTGCAGCAGGAGAGAGTTATGGCGAACTGGTCTTCAACACAAGTATGACAGGATACCAGGAAATTCTTTATGACCCCTCTTACAAGGGGCAGATAGTCGTTATGACCTATCCGCTCATAGGCAACTACGGTGTGAACAATGAGGATGTGGAGTCATCAAAGGTGCATCTTGAGGGATTTGTAGTGAAGGAGAGAAGTAAGATTTGCAGTAACTGGAGGGCAACAAAATCTCTGGATGTCCTCCTTTATGAGCAGGGGGTTACGGGGATTGAAGGTGTTGATACCAGAAAGATAACCATTCTGCTGAGGGAAAAGGGAGCACTGAAGGCAGGGCTCTTTACCGGGAAGAACAGTCCTAAAAAGATGCTGGAGAAGGTCAGAAGTTCCAGGAGTATTGTAGGCGTTGATCTTGTAAAGGAGGTTGTTGACAGGCCGTACGTCTGGTCGGATAAAGGTAAGTATAAGATTGTTGTTCTTGACTGCGGGGTTAAGTATAACACCCTGCGTCTTCTCTC
>DYKC01000193.1 GCA_020722825.1 Vermiphilus sp. | reverse complement strand
TTAGGATATGCAACACCAATGGATTTTTTGTCTCAAATGAAGGCAGACAAGTGTTGCCCATATACTCAACTCTTACAAATATAAGGGGTGTGGGTAGGGTTTATTTCTTCGGGGGCAGATGCACGCTCTTCTTCTCTATGTCCTCAACGGCTTCCATTATACCTTCAGCGTAGGTCGGATGGCAGTAAAGTATCTTTTCAAGGTCTTTGACCTTAAGTCTGTTTTTTATGGCGAGCGTTGAAAAAGAGACCAGTTCTGTTGCCCCCTTTCCTATGATGTGGATGCCGAGAATCTCTTCGTTTTCCGCATCCGCTACCACCTTTACAAACCCCTCGGTGTGTTTTTCAGCGTACGCTTTTCCCGAAGCAGTGTATGGGAACCTGCCAACCCTGACGGTCTTGCCTTTTTCAGCTGCCTGTTCTTCCGTCAGTCCGCACAGTCCTATTTCTGGGTGTGAAAATATCGTTTCAGGAATATTTTCATAATCCATTTCTTTGTTTTTACTGCCTGCTATATTTTCTGAGGCTGTTATTGCCTCTCTCGTTGCAACATAGGCGTAAGGATATTTGCCGTTTATGTCTCCGACTGCATAAACGTTTTTTAGGTTTGTTTTCATTCGGCTGTCGGTCTTTATCCCTCCCTTTTCAATCTCCATACCTGTATCCTCAGATACCGGCAGATTTGGTATTCTACCTAGGGCAACAAGTATTTTTTCTTCGGTTAGTTCTTCAGTAGATTCTATCTTCCTGCCTGTAATAACTTTGACTCCTGCTTTCTTCAAGGAGGTTTCCAGTAACTTCACTACGTCTTTATCCCTGCCCGGCAACAGAGTCTCCATCATTTCATAGAGGGTTACTTTCAACCCGAACCTGTTCAGTATAGATGCGAACTCGCAGCCAATGACGCCGCCGCCCACTATGGCAATGCTTTCAGGCAGACTTTCAAGTGTCCACAGGTCATCACTTGTCAGAGTTCGTCTTTCAGCCTGGAAGACCTCCGGAGTATGCGGAAAACTTCCTGTTGCGAGAACTATGTTTTTCCCTTCAATAACCCTGTTTCCAACCTGTACCCTGTTTTTTTCAATAATCTTTCCTTTTTCCTTTATAAGGTCAACGCCATTTTGCTTGAGGAGAAAGCCCACACCTATCTTCAGTTTTAAAACAATGTCGGACTTGATTTCGTCAAGCACCTTCTTCCATTCAAAAGAAACCTTCCTGTTGATTGAAGTGAACCTTGATTCTCCTATCTCTTCTGATATTGAGAAAAGAGATTTCGTCGGGATGCATCCTTTATTCA
>DYKC01000192.1 GCA_020722825.1 Vermiphilus sp. | reverse complement strand
GTTTCTTACCAACAAATACAGGACTCTAACGTTTAATGGCATTAGAGAGATATGAACGGCTGTGCCATAGTCCTACAAGAAATATCCCGGTGCCAATCACAACATATGCGACAGGCAGATTGAAAATCTGTCCGAGTATCCCAGCAGTCAGTGCTCCTGAAAACATCCCGGCACTCAAAATAGATTCATGCGTCTCAGTCTTCAGATGGTATTTGATGTGCATCAAAAGACTGTTATGATATGAGAAAGCACCTGCAAATCCAAGAATCACAACACCCGCCACAACTACATATGGACTTATGCCGAGACCTACAAGGCAACAACTTATGAAAAAAAACAGGCAGGAAATAATAAACACTGCCGGATGTAGAATTATAGGCTTATCCATAAGGATAAAAAAAGTAAGAAATCTTGAAATCAACATGATACCAATAATTGAAGCGATGAATTGGGGTGAGAAACCCCGTATCAGTCCTAACTTTGGATAAAGGAAAAATATACTGCTGGATGTAAAGAAGTGAAGAAAATTTAGCAGTCGTATTTCAAAAACAGTCTCTCTGTTCAGGGTTAATTTTTCCTCAACTATTTCAGTGCTAGCCCTGACAAAGGTCAATTTGTTCCTATGGAAAAGTAGAAGCAAAAATGATAATAGCGCAATGAAAGAGGCAATGAAAAAGGATACTATTGGGTTGAAAGCAAAGATGAACCCGGCAGAAAAAGCGCCAAGGATAACTCCAGCTGACCACGAGAGGGTGAAAACGCCAATTTTCAGTTCGTCGTCTGACCTGGCAAAACACATCTGGACGGAGGGCCAGAAAAAAGCCAGAAAAATACCTCCGAAGAGAAGAAATGAAAATATAACGGGTATTGGAGAAAACGGCATAAGGAGATAAAAAATGGCCAATGCTGCTGGTACTAATACGAAAAATAATATCTTTTGCTTAAAGGAATAACGTACCAAAATAAAGGTTGTTAAGGTATACGTGCTATTTCCGATAAATCCTGCAAGACCTATAATGAAAGGACTGCTTTGCTTTACCTGTGCAAGAAAGAGCGAGAGGGAAATGCTGACGTGAACTTCCATCCATCCCATGAGAAACGATGCCAGATAGATTGCCGTAAACATTTTATTTTGCCTCAAACAAATCTATCATAATATCCCTAATAGACCAGATAATCCAAATTTCGTCCCTACTTAAAAACCGATAGGAGGGAATTAGTAGTAGAGTTGGTTTGTCGTGCATTGCTGTCAACGAAAACAGACTGAAGACCTACGGCTATCAATCCACAGGAGTG
>DYKC01000043.1 GCA_020722825.1 Vermiphilus sp. | reverse complement strand
TATACCAGATTTCAATGTGTGCTTTCAAAAATGTTATAATAACGCGTTGGTCTTCTATCAAATGATATATTGATATATGGAGGGTGATTATGCAATACAGGAATCTCGGACAGTCTGGCATAAAAGCATCGGTTGTTGGACTTGGTACATGGGCAATAGGTGGATGGATGTGGGGCGGTACCGACGAAAAGGAGTCAATAGAGACAATAAGAACCGCGGTTGAATCCGGTATAAACCTCATTGATACCGCACCAGTATATGGATTTGGGCTTTCAGAACAGATTGTGGGTAAGGCAGTAAAAGGGATTCGCGACAGGGTGATAATTGCAACCAAGTGCGGGCTGGTCTGGGATAAAAGAGAAGGGGAGTTCCACTTCAGGTCGGATGAAAAAATGATTCGCAGGGATTCAGGGAACATAGAGGTGCGTAAATATCTCGCGCCGGATTCAATAAGACAGGAGATAGAGTTAAGTCTCCGGCGACTCGGTACAGACTACATAGACCTCTATCAGACCCACTGGCAGGATGCAACCACACCTGTTGAAGACACAATGAACGAACTGTTGAAACTGAAACAACAGGGGAAAATCAGGGCGATTGGTGTGAGCAATGTGACCATAAGATATCTTGACGAATATAGAAAATTTGGGCAGATTGATTCAGACCAGGAAAGTTATAGTATGCTGAACAGGAAACATGAAAAAGAACTTCTGCCATACTGTGCAAAAAACAACATAGGTTTTCTTGCATATTCTCCTCTGGCGCAGGGACTACTGACAGGAAAGGTTTTACCTGACAGGGTTTTTGAAGATGGGGACCATAGGAAGGACAAGCCGGCTTTTAGCCGTGAAAACAGGCTGAAAATACTGAAAATGCTCGGAGAGTTCTCGTCCCTTACCGAAAAGTATAATGTTACGGTTACGCAACTTGTGATTGCCTGGACATTTCATCAGAAGGGTTGTACCCATGTTCTTGTCGGAGCACGGAGACCTCAGCAGGTGATTGAAAATGCAGGAGCAGGGGGGATAACTCTCAGCAAAGGAGATATTGAGGAGATGTGCAGAATTATCAGAAGGTATGAAGGCGCTTGAATTCAGAGATTGCTTCTATAAATCTCCTGCATTCTTTTTCAACGCTGTCTCTTGTTAGAACCGCTGATATTGCCGCTACAGAGTCAGCACCTGCTGCCATAACTGAAGCAAGGTTGTCAAGGTTTATCCCTCCAATAGCCACAACAGGTACCTGTACGCATTTCTTGATATCTTTTATCAACTGCGGTCCAGCCTGTTTTCCAGCATCCTTCTTTGTCTTTGTTTCAAATATCGGTGAAGCACCCAGATAGTCCGCTCCAAGTTTTTCCGCAGCAAGTGCCTCTTTAACGTTATGCACTGTTATGCCTATTATTTTATCTTTCCCCAGCAGGTATCTTGCCCTGTTGTAAGGCATATCATCCTGACCAAGATGTACCCCGTCTGCATCAACAGCAAGTGCTATGTCTACCCTGTCATTTACAAGAAAAAGAGATTTTCCTTTACAGAGTTTTTTTATCTGTAATGCCTCATAAAACATTTGTTTGGTGGACATGCTTTTTTCACGGTACTGCACTATTTTTACCCCTGCCCTTAAGGCATCTCTTACGTCATCCACAACAGTTTTTCTTGTCAGTGTTGAGTCCGTCACAAAATAAAAATCAATCTCCCGCATGTTCATTTTACCTTCTCCAGACGTTCAAGTTTAGTAATCTCCTGTTCATTAAGGTTGTACAGTGCATCGTAAAAATTCTGCTTGAATGTCCCGGGGCCGAAAGAGTGTTCTGTAGCAATCTCCGAAGAATTACCTTTTATGATATCAATACGCAGTTCTTTTAGGAGTTCTGCGGTTTTATCGTCCCTGAATTTTGTTGCACCGGCACCGACTGCGTCAAACACAATGGGTATCTTTTTCGCATTTGCCGTTTCACCATCTATCTTCATTACTTCAACCAGTTCTGTGGTCAGCGTTCCTATATTGAGCACCAGGGCTGAGGAGATAGCTGCCATATCCGCGGCCTCCTCTTCCGCATACTCCATAACAGGCAGTGCCCCCCACGGTTCTCACAATATTGGCACAGTCATAGATGGTAACCCAGTTGGTTATGTGGTGTATCAGGAGTTTCTGTTCCCTTACCTTTTGTAGTATTTTAAATGTATCTCCCATAAGATTTTCCTCCCTGTTTATTACACTCTGAGATTTTCTTCTATGGTTCTCATACTTCAGAGTTTGAAAAGTCCCTTGAACCCGAGGAATGCGAGGCTCATAAGACCTGCGGATATCAGGGCTATAGGTACCCCCTTGAAACCTGCAGGTATAGGTGAAACGTCAATGCGTTCCCGCATGGATGCAAAAAGAACTATAACGAAACAATAGCCTGCTGAAATTCCCAGTGTAAAGACGAGGTTTTGTATGAAGGAGAATCTGTAGTCAATGCCCAGAAATGCCGCAGCCAGTATCGTACAGTTGGTTGTTATCAGAGGAAGGTATATGCCGAAGGCCTTGTAAAGCGCCGGGATATATTTTTTTATTATTATCTCCTCAAACTGGACGAAAGATGCTATTGTGAATATGAAGGTGACAGTCCTCAGGTATTCCACTTTAAAGGGAATGAGAAGGTAGGTGTATACTGCCCAACTGATGCTGCATGCCATAACCGTAACGAATATCACCGCCATCCCCATACCGATAGAAGATTTAACATTATTTGATAGACCGAAAAAGGAGCAGAGTCCGAGAAACCTTATCAAAAGTATGTTGTTGACAACAAAGGCTGAAAGAAAGATAAGTCCGAGGTTGGTTTCATTTAACATTTTTCTGGCCTCTCCTTTCAATGCTGTTCTTCAACGCTATTAAAAATCCCATGACAAGAAATGCCCCGGGCGGCATAAGCATTATGATAAAAGGTGTATAGTTTCTGCCCAGCACGTTTAGTCCCATAAACGTTCCCTGTCCGAGTAGTTCCCTGATGGCTGATATGACAAATATTGCTATTGTAAAACCCAGACCCATGCCCAGTCCATCAAGAGCGGAATTAATGATATTGTTTTTTGAGGCAAAGGCTTCAGCTCTCCCCAGTATTATGCAGTTCACCACCATAAGAGGTAGGTAAACCCCGAGGTTTTTGTGCAGTTGCGGTGAGAATGCTGTCAAAGAATAGTCAACGGTGGTGACAAATGTGGCTATTATGACGATGAATACAGGGATTCTTACGTGAGATGGGACTACTCTTCTGATTAGTGATATGGTAACATTAGCACCGGTCAGTACGAAAATAACTGCAACCCCCATACCGAGTGCATCCTTTACTGCTGAGGAGACTGCAAGTAGAGGGCAGAGACCAATCATAAGATAGAGTATCGGGTTCATCTTCCACAGCCCCGAAGTAAAACTTTTGGTATCTACCAGTTTATGTTGAGCAGACATTTTTCCCTCTTCTTCAAATCCCCCTTTTCCCCTTTGAAAGAAGGGGGATTTCTCAATTGTTTTCTCCTTTTTGGCTTTTACCCATCTTTTTATTTTTTTCCTCTTCAGGGAGAATATTGGAATAGGGGGAAGATGCAATATTAAGAGAACGGACTTTTTCTATCATCTCCACTATTCCTTCAGTGACCGCTTTTGAGGAAATTGTGGCACCGGTTACCGCATCTATGGTCCCTTCCGAATGATATTTCCTCAGGCTCAATTCGTTTCCTGTTTTCCCTATGAACTGGTTCAGAAATTTGTTGTCCGTTATCTTTGCTCCCAGGCCAGGTGTTTCATTATGTTCAAGTATACGTACCCCCTTGACCTGCAGATTATTATCTATTCCCACCTTGATTACGATGGGTCCACCGTAGCCTGACCGTGAGATTTCAAATATCATCCCTATCTGATTTTTTTTGGCATCAAGAACAGATATATAAGAAAGACCCTGTTGTTCAGTTTCAACGAAATTCACCCCTTCAGGGAACATCTCTTTATTAAGACGTTCTGCCTCAATCTTTTTCTGTTTTTCAATCTGCACCCTTGTTATTTTGAATACCTGTGCAAGCAGGTAACCGGATAGCAGTGCTACTGTAAACATTACTGTAATGCCGGTAAAAATCTCCGTTTTTTTCATTACAAAATCCTTTTTCCCTTACAGTGAAAGTTTATTATGTCGTGTTCGTAACAAGCCGAATTTTTTAGGTAGTGTGTATTTGTCAATAAGTGGTACGAACATATTCATAAATATTATGGAGAACATAACACCCTCGGGATAACCGCCCTTCTCCCTTATCAAAAACGTTATTATACCGCATCCGAGAGCAAAGATTATCTTTCCCTTTCCAGTTAAAGGCGATGTCGTATAATCCGTTGCCATAAAGAAGGCACCCAGAATGAGTCCCCCCGCCATTATCTGGAATAAAGGATTGTGTCCTGAAACAAATGACAGGAAAGCGACTGTCAGGATGTATGTTATGGGGATATGCCAGGTTATAATTCGGCGTAAAAGTAAGAATATAGATCCTGTAAGAAGCAATAGTGTACTTGTCTCTCCGATACAACCTGCCCTGTTTCCTAAAAACATATTCATCATTGAAGGAATCTGCCCATTCAGACCCTCTTTTAATATCCCCAGAGGGGTGGCGGTGGTGACTGCGTCAAACCTGTAAGAGAAAGGAGCAGTAAACTGCGTCATCTCAAGCGGGAAGGAAACGGTCAGAACGGCTCTTGCAATGAGAGCAGGGTTGAATATATTGAATCCTATACCTCCGAAAAGTTCTTTTGCAAGAAAGATTGCTATAAAACCTCCGACCGCGACCATCCACAGAGGTATGCCCGGAGGAAGCACGAAGGCGAGAAGAATACCTGTTACCACAGCACTGCCGTCTTTGACCCTTATCTTTTTGCCGAATATAATCTGGCTGATGGTTTCACTTATTGTGCAGGAGCCGATGCTTACAAGCACAACCTTCAGGGCGGCGGCCCCAAAGAAATAGATGCTTCCTGCCAGTGCCGGCAGTAATGCAACTACCACACTCCACATAATCTTTGCAGTGGTTTCACTGCTGTGGATGTGTGGTGCCCATTTTATCTCATTCATTTGCTTTTGCCTTCCTTATTTATTTCAGACTTTGCCCATTTAAAAAGTTCAACCAGAGGTCTTTTTGCCGGACATACATAACTGCAACATCCGCATTCAATGCAGTCTGCCACGCCCAGATTTCTGCACATATCCCAGTTTTTTGCTTCAGCATACCTGCCGAGTTCTGCTGGAACCAGTTTCATAGGACAGACCTCAATGCATTTCCCGCACCTTATGCATGGCTGTATTTCATCTCCTGGTGTTATTTCCTCAGGGATTATTATGATGCCTGTCGTACTCTTTATTACAGGAATCTCCGGAGAGGCAATGTTGACTCCCATCATAGGACCACCAATAACAATTTTAAGTTCGGGCCGCAGGTCTGCACCGCAGTAGGCAAGAATATCTGAAATGGGTGTTCCAATCCTTACTCTAAGGTTTTTTGTCGTTTTGACCAGTCCGGTTACGGTCAGAACCCTTTCTGTGAGAGGTATTCCTCTGCATACAGCATCTCTTATCGCCAGGACGGTCTGTACGTTGAAGACGACACATCCCACATCCACAGGCAGACCTCCTGAGGGCACCTCCTTCCCTGTAATGGATTTTATAAGGTGTTTTTCGCTGCCCTGTGGATATTTTTCAGGCAATATTCTGACTTCAATGCTGACCGATGTCTGAAGATTTTCAAGAAATTTTTTCACAAGCACCGCGATGTCTTTTTTGTTGCTCTCTATACCTATATAAGATTGTTTGACGGAAAGAGCCCTGCATACTATCAGCAACCCTTCAATTACTTCTGCATAGTGCTCTTTCATTACCCTGTAGTCTGCTGTGAGGAAAGGCTCACATTCACATCCGTTAAGAATAACACACTCTGCTTTTTTGCCCTTGGGAATACTGAGCTTTACGAAAGATGGGAAGGCTGCTCCACCCATTCCCACTATGCCTGCCTGTTGTACCAGAGAGATTATCTTGCCGGGTTCCATGTTTTTCCAGTCATTTTGTACACCTTCAACGGCAGTGTCGTTACCGTCATTTTCAATGATTACTGACAGAGAGGTTTTGCCCCCGGGCAGCAGGCGGTTTTCTAAGCCCTTTACGGTTCCTGAAATGCTTGAGTGTACAGGACTGCTGATAAACCCACCGGCTTCACCTATGACCTGTCTTTTAAGTACCTTATCGCCCTTTTTTACGACTGGTTTTGCAGGGATTCCGGTATGCTGGGACAAAGGGATTACGGCCTGTTGGGGAGCAGGAAAATCTTCTATTCTCTTTTCCTTGCTCAACTCCTTGAAGCCAATAAGTTTTAAGCCACCTTCAAACATTTTCATGCTCCGAATTTGTTAAGTTTTAATGAATAGGCAAGCAGAAGGTAGATTATCTCACTGGAATAAATTCTGCCTAAAATACCCTTTGCACATTCTCTTTCGGTAAACCTTTTTACCTCATCAGGGATGGCATATGGTGAATTTATGAGAAGTGGTACAGGATGCCATGAATGTGATTTCATCACTGCCGGAGTTGAATGGTCCCCTGTTATGGCAATACTTCCGAATGAAAGGTTTTTCAGAAAACTCAGTTTCCTGTCTGCCTCTTCAAGGAGATGAACCTTTGCGTCAAAGTTTCCGTCTTCGCCATAACTGTCTGTTTTCTTTATGTGGAGGAAGAAAAAATCGTATCTGTTGTAAACCTCTTTGAGGGTTTTAATTTCATCTTCAAGAGTCTCTCCTGTTTTTGCAATGTCCATTCCTACAACCTTTGATATGCCCCTGTACATCGGATAGGAGGCTATACATACCGCATTGAGTTTGTACTTTTCCTCAAAACTCTGTATATCCGGCAATTTTGATATTCCCCTGAGAAGGATGCCTTTTGCTCTGGTATCCTCATTTTTCAACAGTTCCATTACCCTTTTCTCAAATTCAACGAGGACAGAGGCTGTTTTTTTTGAGGATTTGTTGAGGGCAATTATAGGTTTAAGTGGAGAGCCATCTTTCTGAGGGTCGTTTTCGGATACATTGGGAGACAAGCCCGAACCTCTGAGTACTATGGCACATCTGTGTTCTTTTACCGTGCGGATTTCTATCTTCACACCTGAAATTTCACGAATGTTTTCTGAGATGAGAGAAACGATTTTTCTGTTTTCCTCCGTGGCAATCCTTCCGGCTCTTCTGTCTGTTACTATTCCAGCGGCATTTATTGTGGCAAAGTTACCACGTATTGCCACATCCTCCTTATCAAGAGGTATATCTATGCCGAGACATTCAAGTACACCTCGCCCTATCTGTGTTTCAACGGGGTCATACCCGAAAAGGGAGGTATGTCCGGGGCCGCTGCCAGGCGTTATACCGTTGAGTACCGGTACAGCCGTTCCGCAGGAACTATTTGCTGCCATTTCGTCAAGAAAAGGGATATTTGCGGTTTCAAGTTCAGTCTTTCCTGTTTCAGGATGGGGTAGTCCGCCGACCCCGTCCAGAACAATCAGGAGTATTTTGCTGTCGGTCTTTTTTATTATGCCCGGCAAAATTTTGTCATAGTCCATTTTACTACCTCCAATATATTATCTTGAGGTCTATTTGCCTTATCCAACAACCGGGGAGGACTGGATATTTGTTGCAAAAAAGTCCTAAATAGTTTATAATATGGCATCCCAAAAGTCAAGAAAAATGTTATATATTGTAGCAACTCCAATAGGCAATCTTAATGATATTACTTTCAGGGCGGTAGAGGTTTTAAAAAATGTTGATGTAGTTCTCTGTGAAGATACAAGAGAAACCCTTAAACTGCTCAATCACCTGGGGATAAAAAAACGTCTGGTCAGTTACTATAGAGACAATGAGAGGGTGCGGCTGAAGGAAGCAATTAGTATGCTTGGCGAAGGTAAGGAGATTGCCCTTGTATGCGACCGCGGGACACCGGGTATATCCGACCCCGCGTATCTGCTGGTTCGCGAGGCACTTAAAAAGGGTATTTCCGTAATCCCTGTTCCTGGACCATCTGCTCTTGTCGCGTCACTTTCTGTTTGCGGACTGCCTGCCGATAGGGTGTGTTTTTGTGGTTTTCTCCCGAGGAAAGAAGGGAAAAAAAGAAAGTTTCTTGAATCTCTGAAGGAGAGGGATGAAACAGTCGTATTTTATGAATCTGTACACAGGGTGAATGAGACACTGGAGATTATGAACGAAATTTTCCCCGAAAGGGAGATGACAATCTGCAGGGAACTGACAAAAAAGTTTGAAGAAATCAGGACCGGAACGGTTCGTAAAATATTTTTGGAATATCGTGAAAGAGATATAAAGGGAGAGTTTGTTGTAGTTGTGAAGGGAGCAGATAAATCATAACCCCTCACAACAAAAGACAGGAG
>DYKC01000042.1:6623-8472 GCA_020722825.1 Vermiphilus sp. | reverse complement strand
AAAAAACAGAGAAAAAGAGGGTTTTAGGAGAAAAGTTGGAGTCTATGAATTATAAGGGACAACACTTCTGAAAAAGTGCTGGAGAAGTAGGATTTTGTCATTTGGGAAACTTCTGAAAATGAAAAAACTAAAAGGGTTATTAAGAAAGTATTCATTGTTGCTATCATTATTACTGGTTATAGGTATCATAGTTGGCGGACAGTTTATGAATAAAAAGATAAGATTGGAAATAAAGAAGATAGAAGAGGAGATAAAAACCAAACATTCAGAAGTAGCAAAATATGAAAAGGAAAAAGATAAAGCCCCGTCTCCTCAGTTAATAACAAAATTAACGAGAGAAAAAGAGTATCATGCCAGAGAATTTGAATTTCTTATGAATAGTTTTTCCACCACCTATCCGATTATTCCTGAATTTACACTTTATCCCTCGGTTGAATTCAAAGAATACCTGTATTTTTCACAGGACCGACTTTATAAAAAAGCTGAGAAAAGGAGAATAACATTACCTCCTTCGCTGGGATTCCCGACAACCGGTCTTGTAGAGCAGGAAAAGATTCCAACGTTGACGTTACAATTTGAGGTGGTTAAGGATCTGATAAGTCTTATCATTGATTCTGGAGTTACAACTATAGAAACAATTGCTCCAGGGGTTCCTCAAAAAGTTGCTTTTTATCAGATATTGCCTTTAAAGTTAAACATAACTGGGACAAGTAATGAATTGGTAAGATTCTTAAAATATGTTGAAAAACCGTCATCCTATTTCGTCCTTAAAAATTTTTCGGCGAAAACAGCAGGAGGGAATCTTTTTAATGCGGAGGTGGGCATTAATGCTGTGATGTTAAAAGATTATAGAGCGACATCTTCAGAAGGGTAAGATGGAAAATAAAAAAAAGCCAGCGGAAATAATGAGAGAAGAGCGCAAAAAACAACTTCTTATGTTTATTGAAAAGAAAAGGACGAGGGTTTCATACTCCCAATTAAGAGAAAAAAGTCCCCTGAAGGAAAACAAGAATATAAAATTGCCTTATTTGAAGAGAGAAGAAAAACCTAAGGAAGCCGAGACAGTCTATATTAATGCCAGCAACAGGTGCAAGAAGAGAAAAGAAAAGTTATCAGAAATTTATGCAGAGAAAGAAAAATTGAAGAAACAGAGGCTTCTGGCAGCACAGCAGGAGAGGCAGAAAAGGGTTGATGAGAAGAAAAGACGGGAAGCAGAAAGGATTGCTGAAAAGAGTGAGGTGCTGGCGCGCAGAAGAGAAGAAAAAAGACAGAAAAAATTAGAGGCGCTTAGGTTAAGGGAAGAGGCTAAACTCAAGAAAGAGCAGGAGAGGAAGGCAAGACTTGAGCGTGAAGCAGAAAGGAAGGCGGCGGCGAAGGCACAGAAGGAAGCCGCTTTAAAGAGGAAGGAATCTCTTGTAGAAGAGAGCAAAAAGCAGTCGCTGAAGAAAAAAGAAGAACTGTTATCCCACCTGGCATCCCTCAAAGAAAAGCATAATCTTGAATATCAGCAGAAATTATTGCAGAAGCAGTTGATCTTGGCTGAAAGGAAGTCTGCCGTTCTTCGCAGGCAAGAGGAGGAAAGGCAGAAGGCAGAGGAGAGACTCAGGTTAAAGCAAGAATCAGCAGGCTTAAAAGAAGCAAAGAAGAAAGAGGCGCTTAGGTTAAGGGAAGAGGCTAAACTCAAGAAAGAGCAGGAGAGGAAGGCAAGACTTGAGCGTGAAGCAGAAAGGAAGGCGGCGGCGAAGGCACAGAAGGAAGCCGCTTTACAGCAACAGAAGTTGTCTGTTGAATGGGCGGATAAACTGCATTTGAAAAGGAAAATGGAGTTGCTGGAGTTTATAAAGTCCAG
>DYKC01000042.1:0-6523 GCA_020722825.1 Vermiphilus sp. | reverse complement strand
CGGATAAACTGCATTTGAAAAGGAAAATGGAGTTGCTGGAGTTTATAAAGTCCAGAAAACTCCTTAATAAACAGGCAGAAGAAAGAAAACGAATATTGAAAGCAGTTGCTCTTGAAAAACAGACTGTTGAGAGAACTGAAAAGAAAAAAGTTGTTCCAGTGCCAGTTCCTGTACCGGTTGTTCCTTCCAGACTGCCTGCAGGTGAAAAACCTCCGTCTGCCAAAAAAGAAATATCGGGTATACAGAGGGCAGAACAGAAGAAGGTTTCAGGGCATATAGCACTTCTTGTTAAAGAAGCCGGGAAGATAGATGCCGTATCTGCAAAAGGTGCTGTTAGAAAGTCTGTAAGTTCTGTCCAAAAATTTATATCTGATTTCAAGAAAAAAACTGTACCTCATCGTGAAAAAGTTCCGCCCCCCCGCGAAAGAATGGTCTCCAGATACAGAGAACCATTTCTTTTTTGGCCGTTCGTAAGAAAAAACGCTTTTAAATTTGTTTTCCTGCTGCTCATTGTAGGATGGCTTGTAGAAATCTTTTTACTGATGAGGAGAATTCAGGAACCGCATCAGCGTTTAAAAATGATAGTGGGAGAAGAACTGTTCACTGATATCACTTCTAAACAAACATCTGTAACTGAAGAGATACCGGAGACTGAAAAACTTGTTCTGAGCAAACCGGAAAGAATTGATATTGAGGGAAAAAGAGACCCATTCTCTCCCGGGCTCCTGACTATGAACATTCTGGATAAGCCATCGCCCACAAACATAGTTCTTGCACCCAAACCCGAGGTTATTTCCATCCTGAGACCTGTACAGATTGTCAATGTTGTAAAAACAGATAAAAGATTAGAACCGGTTAGGACTACCGAAGTTTCCAAACCAGCCTTACCTTCGTATCAGACAATTTTAAAAGGACCGTCCTCGCCTCCAATGACGTCTTCTACCCTTACCCCTCTGGAAAGGGTACAGGTTCCTGAACCTTCCCCTTTGTTGAGGTCTGACAAACGATGCGATTTAATCTACAGAGGAAGAATGCTTATAGAAGGGATTGAATATCTTTTCATAGAGGGGAGGCAGAAGACCTACAGGGTAACGGTGGGTGATGTTGTGGAGGGATTTAGAATATTAAGGAAAGAGAATAACAAGTTACATCTTTCAAAAGATGGGATATTATATGAAATCGCAATTGATTGACAGAAATCTTTTGCTGGTGTGTAGCAATTTGTTGATTTCATTTACAATTGAAGGTAATATAAAGGGGAGGGAATATAAATGAAACGGATAACAGTTTACATTTGTGTTATAGCGTTTATTATAATGGGAGTTGGCGGCGGTCCATTAAACGCGCAGGGTGATAAGAGTGACCTTCACGTCTTGTATATGCAGGCAGTCAATAGTTACTATGCTAAGAACTATTCTGAGGCCCTTACGCTCTTTAAGCAAATTCAGGGTATTAATCCGAGTTACAGATCAAACCAGGTGAATAGATTCATAAAGCTTGCAGAAACGCAACTCGGTAAACTCGGGGTCAAGCAGACCTTCAAACCAGTGGAACATGGTATTAAAGAGGTAAAAGTAACAAAAGAAGGTGAGTTTGAAACCATTTCAAAAGTTGCACAAGAGGTACTATTGGATGCCTATGCGTACATACAGGAAATGGAAACAAAATATGCAATACCAAAGTTTGATATGACAGAACCTGAATCAACCCTGAAGATGGCAAAAAAGGCCTATGAAGAGAACCAGTTTACCGAGACGATACGGCTGGCAAATAAGGCTCGTTTGCAGATAGAACAGTATTTAGAGAGGAAATCTGAACTTGAAAAACCTGTTCTTGGCAAAGTTGGAGAAACACCCGTCACCCTCAATCTTAACAATATGGATTTACAGCAGGCTTTGAAACTAATATACGATATTACAGGAGCGAATATTATCCTGAGTAAAGGTATTACAGGCAGGGTAACGATTAATGTAAAGGATATCCCTTTACAGAAGGTCCTTGATTTGATATGCGAAGCAAACAAACTGAAGTACATAGAAGAGGATAAGGTCATAAAGATAATGACTGAAGATGAATATAGTACCCGTGCAAAGGCGATTAAAGAGAAAAGCAGGAGAGTTTTCAGTATTTTCTACGGAGATGCATCTCTGATTGCAAAGTCTCTCAGAGAAACCTTCAAGATGGAAAATATTGTTCATGACCCCCGCACAAACTCAATTATTGTGGATGTAAACAATCCTGTTCTTCTCCAGCAGATACAGGATGTCATTTCTTCTCTGGACATGCCGGTTTCTCAGGTCCTGCTTGAAGCCAAGATTGTTGAGGTTTCTACTTCAGGAAAAAGTCTGTTTTCTATAGACTGGCTTATAAGTTCCAAAATGGTTGATAGTATAGATGCTGTTCTGACTGGTCCACGTTTCGGAGAGAACCCAAATTTTACCCCGGGTGTGACCTCCACTTTGCCTGCAGGCTTCTCTTTCGGACTGACAAACAGTGATGTAAACACTCTTATCGATGCACTTGCAACACAGGGAGATGTGAAGTTGATACAGTCACCGAAAATTATGTGCCTTAACGGTACATCCGCGATAATAAAGGTGGTTCAGAATTTCCCCTATATTATTCCGGTGCACCAGGCGACATATAATCCTACCACAGGCGCACTTACAGGAACCAGGCAGACAGTTTCCGTTTATGAGGAGGAGGTGGGTACGGAGTTTGAAGTTATCCCCATGATTCAGAGAAACAGGACGGTTTTTCTGACTTTGAACATCTATGACTCCCGTCTTGTGGAAGTCAGAACATTGAATGCAGTGGCTGCAGGACTCGCATATAAAACAGAACAGCCCATTATATCAACGAGAGAGACAACTCAAAACGTTACCCTGTTTGACGGACAGACGCTGGTAGTGGGTGGTATGATACAGCAGAGGGAAGAAAAGAGTGAAGCAGGCATCCCTTTCCTGCGGAGAATTCCTCTGCTGGGGAATCTTTTCAAAAAGTCTGCGTATGAAAAAATGTCACATGAACTATTGTTATTCCTGACCCCTTATGTTGTTACAACATATAAAGAGGCGGTTGAAACAAGCAGTCCGGATATTAAGAAATCTGAATATGAGGTAAAACCCGGAATACTTGAGAAGTTTTAAGCCTTTCAGATTTGTTACATAAAGGGTATAATATAAGTGGAGGTGGAACCATGGATAAGAAAGGGTTGTCATTGATGCTTCTTCTTACAGTGTTCAGTCTGTACTGTTTAACTGCTTCCGGGCAGACGAGAGGTTCAAGAGGAAGGGCCTCAACTACCAGTTTCAGGAAAGATACTGACAAAAAAGAAGAGCGGGAAAGTGTGGTAAGAGACTTTGTGATGGCTGTTATAGCAGGAATGCTAAGACATCCTGACCCTACAATAAGAAAACAGTCCATACAGACAATAACCACTGCAATGAGTGGAAATGATACAAGAGGTACTTCTGATAATAGAGCGGGGGCAAGAAATCTGTTCGGTTTTAACCAGCAGGGTGGTAGAACTGACAAGGAGGGTTCCACTGGTGTTGGCGGAGCGGTCTTCATTCCTGACCTCTACCTTCTCCTCTCTGACCCGGACCCTGAGGTAAGGGACATTGCGTCTGTGGGTCTTGATGTGATTTTTCAGACAGATACCACCTTACTCAGATTTATGAATGATGCCGACCCGCTCCTAAGAAAATATGCAATGCAGATATATGCAAAGAAGGTTCTTTCAGAAAACAGAAGGGATGGCAGCCGTGAGAATGAAGAGAAAGGTCAGGTATCTGAATTGCTGGCGTTAAGAGCTATGCTGGTACGACTAAAACACGAGAAAGACCCCGGTGTGAGGAAAGCTATTACCGATGCTCTTAACTGTTACATAAGGGAAGAAGGATATAACAGAGAAGGCGGCAGAGGTTCAGGAGATATGTTTGGTGTTGATATTGAGTTGTTGACCAAGTATTTGAACGACGAGAATCCCGAGGTGAGAAAACAGGCAATAAAGACCATTGCTCTTAGAGAGTCTGGTGATGACATACTGATGAAACTGATGGAAAGGTTGAGGATAGAGAAAGACTCTGAGGTTAAAAAGGAGTTGCTGAAGGCACTGGATGAAGTAAGGGGGAGGGGGACACAACAATCAAGGGTACCAGGAGCCAGGAACCCTTAACCACAGTATAAAGTATTGTCTCTATGGAAAAGAAGATTCGCTATCTATTCAAAGACTTCTGTTCCTATTAAGAAAACAAACATTGTTTTTAGTAGTTCTATACCCACCGGAGAAAAAATAAATTAAGATGGAAAATAGGTCTATTTTGTGGATAGAAAATCCCGAAGAGATGATTGACCCCGAACTGTTGACATTGTTCCCCTATGCTTTTTTAAAAAACAGGTGTTTACTCCCGTTGAAAAATTCCGAAGGCGAAATTATTATTGCTACTGACGACATATTGAAAACTGACATAGGAGAAATAAGGTCGCAACTGAATAGAGAAGTTAAAATTGCTCTTGCGTCTGCGGAAGATATTCAAAACTGTCTGGATAAGTTTTATTATCACCCGAATTCCTCCAAAAAGATTGTTGAAGACCTTGATTCCGAAGAAATAATTCATCTGGAGGAGGATATTGATGTTGCTGGAATGAACCTTCTTGACCTTGCCAACAAGGCGCCAGTGATACGTCTTGTTAACCAGATTTTTTATAGAGCACTATCTATGAGGGCAAGTGATATTCACATACAGGTAGGGGAGTCTGACCTGAAGGTAAGATACAGAATAGACGGAGTTCTGCATGATATCTTTACGCTTCCGAGAAAATATCACCCGGCAATCGTAACAAGGGTGAAAATCATCTCAAACCTTGACATAGCCGAAAAAAGGATTCCTCAGGATGGAAGAACATCAATTAAAACTGACAACAAGAAGATTGACATAAGGGTTTCAATCATTCCTACGTTTTTTGGTGAATCTGTGGTATTAAGGTTGCTGGATAGAAGTACTTTTCTGTTTAGTCTTAAAGACCTCGGGTTTTCAAGCGAGTGCTATGAAAAATTTAACAGGCTGATCCATCTTGACCATGGCATAATTCTTCTTACAGGACCTACAGGCAGCGGTAAAACTACGACTCTGTATGCGGCCCTTTCCCAAATTAACAATCCAGGTATAAACATAGTTACACTGGAGGACCCTGTAGAATACAATATAGACGGGGTCAATCAGATACAGGTAAACCCGAAGGTTGGTTTAACCTTTGCCAACGGGTTAAGGTCTATTCTCAGGCATGACCCAAACATTATTATGGTGGGAGAGATAAGGGATGTTGAGACAGCAGAGATGGCAATTCAGGCAGCCCTGACAGGCCATCTTGTTTTCAGCACACTACATACAAACGATTCTACAGGTGCAATAGTAAGGCTGATTGATATTGGAGTTGAACCGTATCTTATTGCTTCCTCCCTTGTAGGTGTTATGGCACAAAGGCTTATAAGACTTAACTGCCCTGAATGTTCCGTAGAAATAAAACCTCCACTGGCACAACTGGAACAGGTTGCTCTTGGAGAAAAAGATATACCGGAGATGAAATACAGGGAAGGGAAGGGTTGCAAGAAGTGTTTTAAGGAAGGGTTTTATGGAAGAACCGGAATTTTTGAACTTTTGGTTATTGACGATGAGATAAGAAACAAGATATCTGCTAAAACCTCGGCACTGGAAATAAAAAAGTTAGCACTTAAGAAAAATCTTGTGACGTTAAGAATGGATGGAGCAGAAAAAATAAAAAAGGGACTCACTACGATTTCTGAGGTATTAAGGGTAACGCAGGAGATTTAGTTTTAAACATTCAGGTATGAACTTGCCCGGTAGTGTAATGGTAACACACCGGCCTTTGGAGCCGATGTTCGAGGTTCAAATCCTCGCCGGGCAGTATTTTTGCCAGACGAGGATTTGAATAGAGCGAAGTAAGAGATTGCGATGAGTAAGAGCAATCTCAGCGACTGGCCGACCCGAGCAGTTTCGGGATGCGAGGGCGCCAAATCCTCGCCGGGCAGTATTTTTGCCAGACGAGGATTTGAATAGAGCGAAGTAAGAGATTGCGATGAGTAAGAGCAATCTCAGCGACTGGCCGACCCGAGCAGTTTCGGGATGCGAGGGCGCCAAATCCTCGCCGGGCAGTAAAGGAGGATTCGGAATAAATGAAAAGGCATCTTGCAGTAGTTATTCTTGCAGCAGGGCAGGGTAAACGTCTTGGAGGCGAGTCACAGAAGGTGGTAAAAAAAATACTGGGTAAGCCCATTCTCCTGTATATGCTCAACAATATAGAAAAGATTTTTCCTGACAGGGTCGTTGTAGTTGTTGGTTACAAAAAAGAGGAGGTTTTTGAACAACTGAAAGATAAGGCTGTAGAATATGCCGAGCAGAAAATCCCAAGAGGAACAGGAGATGCGGTCCTGCAGGCAAGGGATGTTCTCCGAAACTATAGAGGGGATGTTTTAATACTGTGTGGAGATATCCCTTTT
>DYKC01000041.1 GCA_020722825.1 Vermiphilus sp. | reverse complement strand
TAAAGGGGAGAAGGCTGTTTTTCCCTGCAGGCAGTAAAAGTTTGAGGCCTACGAAAGATTTAATAAGAGAGGCAATATTTGACGTTCTCAGAGGTTGGATTGCAGACAAAAGAGTTCTTGACCTTTTTGCCGGTACAGGGGCATTGGGGATAGAGGCAATAAGCCATGGAGCCAGAGAAGTTGTTTTTGTGGAATTGGAAAGGGAAGCAATCAGCATAATAAAAAAAAACATTGAAACTCTTGGTATTACAGGTCAGTGCTCTATAAGAAAAGGTAAGGCAGAAAAGATTATTGAAGAACTTTCAAAAGAAAAATTTGACCTGATAATTGCAGACCCGCCTTACGGATACCCGGAAAACAAGATTGCATCAATGCTGAAGAGTATTGTTAGATTTCAGATGATATGCCAGGGTGGTGTAGCTATTATTGAACATAGAAGCAGGTATCTTTTACCTGAAGTTGAGGGCCTGACAGTTTATAAGGAAAAGATTTACGGCAAGAATAAGGTTTCTTACCTGAAAATTAATATTGAATATGGAAAGAATAGCGGTTTATCCAGGTAGTTTTGACCCTATCACAATGGGTCATATTGATGTGATTGAAAGAAGTCTTGGATTTGTTGATAGGGTGGTGGTTGCGGTTACCAATCACTCAAGGAAAAATTCTCTTTTTACCATAGAGGAAAGGGTGGCTTTGATAAGAACTATCTACGATAAAAGCAAAAGGGTGGAGGTTGACAGGTTTAACGGTCTTCTTGTGAATTATATGAAAAAAAAGCGTATAAATATTATACTGAGAGGATTAAGAGCTGTCTCTGACTTTGAGTATGAGTTTCAGATGTTACTTGCAAACAGAAAACTTGACAGCAGGATAGAAACAGTTTTTCTTATGCCGGGAGAAGAGTTCTTTTTTATAAGTTCATCAATAGTAAAAGAAATTGCCAGTTTAAAAGGTGATGTTTCAATGTTTGTACCTGAAGTTGTGGCTGAAGCGTTAAAGAAAAAATTCAAATATTAGATGGGTCGGAGGATAAAAAATGCCAAATCCTAAGAGAAGACATTCAAACAGCAGAACAGGAAAGAGAAGAAACAGCAACAAGAAATACAGAAAAAGTTCATTAAGCATCTGTCCCAACTGTGGTTCTTTAAAACTCCCTCATACTGTTTGCGAATTCTGCGGTTATTATAGGGGTGTACCAGTACTGAAGATTAAAGAGAAGAAAAAAGAAGAATGAGAAATCCTCTCACCCCTTTTCCATAGGGGGAAGAGAGGGATTTGAGATGGAAAAGAGAATGTCTACTCTAAATAAAGAGGTTATTATTGGACTTGACGGGATGGGTGGTGACGCTGCCCCTTTTTCTCCTATAAAAGCCTGCCAGATGCTTTCACCTTCAGATGGAGTAAGAATAATTCTTGTTGGAGATGAGAAAAAAATAGGAGGGAAAATTGACCTTAAGAAATATCCATTTGTCAGTATTCGGAGCTGTGAGAAATATATAGAAATGCATGAAAAGATTAATCTAAAACTCCTAAAAGAGAAAGATAATAGCATGTTTCATACCATCAATGTTATGAAAGAGGGAAGTGCTGATTGTTCTCTGAGCGCAGGAAACACGGCCGCTTTTGTATCATACAGTATCTCTGAGTTAGGATTGCTACCCGGCATTGAAAGACCTGCTATTGCACTTCTTATGCCGAACCTTACAGGAGGTTCTACGATTTTTCTGGACGCAGGGGCTAACGTAAAGGTGAAACCCTCCCATCTTCTTCAGTCTGCATTTATGGGGTCACTGTATGCAGAGATTGTTTTTGGAATTGTAAAGCCCAGAGTTGGCCTGTTAAATATAGGGGAAGAGGCGGGAAAAGGGGATGAACTTAGAAGGACGGCTTTTGAATTGCTCAGCAGAGAGAAAGAAATCAATTTTGCCGGTAACATAGAAGGGCAGGATTTTTTTACTGGCAAGGTGGATGTTATACTTACCGATGGTTTCACAGGAAATATTGTTCTCAAGGTTTCGGAAGGAATAACAAGGTCATTCAGAACCATTTTGATGAAAGAGATAAGAAAAAATATTGTGAGTAGACTTGGTGCTCTGTTGTTGAAGGAGGCTCTGAAGAATTTTGCAAAGAAGGGAGATTATGCGGAATACGGTGGAGGTTTACTGTTGGGTGTAAATGGTGCTGTGATTGTAAGTCATGGACGTTCCTCTCCACGGGCTCTCTACAGTGCTATAAAACTGGGTCAAAAAGTCGTTGCTTTGGGTTTTATGGACAAATTAAAAAACAATCTGGAGGCAAAATGGCAGGGGCAATAATTCTGGGAACAGGTTCATTTCTTCCCGAACAGATAATTACCAATCATGACTTTGAAATGATGGTGGATACTACTGATGAGTGGATCACAACAAGAACGGGGATTAAAGAAAGGAGAATATGTCCCAGAGGAATGGCATCTTCTGACATGGGAAAAGAGGCTTCTCTGAATGCATGCAGGGATGCGGGTATATCCCTTGATGAAATTGACTTCATTTTGTGTTCAACAATAACACCTGATATGTTTTTCCCAGCCACGGCGTGTCTAATACAGGCAAAACTCGGTATAAAAAATATACCTGCCTTTGACATCTCTACGGCTTGTTCAGGTTTTATTTACGGGCTTGAAATCGCAAAGAACCTGATACTGACAGGCGGATACAGGACAGGCCTTGTAGTATCTACTGAGACAATGAGCCGTATGACTGATTATACGGATAGGAGTGTCTGTGTTTTACTCGGGGATGGAGCCGGGGCTGCGATTCTAAGGCATTCTGATGAAGAAGGTATTCTTGGTTCTTATCTTTCTGCTGACGGAAGTTATGGGAACCTTTTATATGTACCTGCAGGGGGTTCGTTGAATCCTGCTTCTTTTGATACTGTTGAAAAAAGAATGCATTTTATGCAGATGGAGGGTTCACGACTTTTCAAAATCGCTATACTGACAATGAGTGAATCAATAAATAGACTGCTTGATAGGTTTAACCTGAAAAAAGAGGATATATCCATTTTTATACCCCACCAGGCCAATCTTAGAATTATAAATGGAGTGGCAAAGAATCTTGGAATACCTGCTGAAAAATTCTATGTGAACATTGAAAGATACGGTAATATGTCAGCGGCCTGTGTGCCCATTGCGATGGATGAAGCCTCAAAAAAGGGGTTGTTAAAGAAGGGTGACCTGATAATTACGGTTGCTTTTGGGGGCGGACTTACCTGGGGAGCTAATCTGATAAGATGGGCAAGATAAAAAAGTTTGCCGTGGTGTTTCCAGGGCAGGCATCGCAGTATGTTGGAATGGGAAAAGATTTTATAGACAAGATTCCAGGATGTGAGGAGATAATAAATACAGGAGAAAAAATAACATCTCTACCTCTGATGGAGAAAATTGTAAATGGTCCGATGGAGGAACTTACAAGGACTTTAATCTGTCAGCCAGCGATTTTTGGTGTAAGTATGATTTGCTGGAATGTTTTTAAGAAAGAAGGATTTTTCCCCTGCAGTATGGCGGGACACAGTCTGGGGGAGTATTCCGCACTTGCTGCTTCAGAAGTAATAAGCATTGAGGCAGGGTATCACATCATTAAAAAAAGAGCTCAGATTATGGATGAAATATCCCGAAGTATTGATGGTGGCTTGCTTGCAATTATCGGTCTGCAACTGACTGATGTTGAAAATTTATTGCAGGATTTTCCGGATATAGAAATATCCAATATAAATTCCCGCACACAGATTGTCGTTGGCGGCAAAAGAGAGAAAATAAAGCAGTTTAATTCTTTTTTAAGAGGCCGTAAGATAAAAGGTATTGAACTTAACGTGAGCGGGCCATTTCATACATCCCTTATGAAAAAAGCCTCCAGGATGCTTGAAGATGAGATTGAAAAAATAGATTTTAATGTTCCTGAAATACCGATATATCTTAATTATTCTGGCCGCAGAACTACAGATGTAGAAGAAATAAAGGAAGGACTTGTAAAACAGATTTGTTCGCCTGTCAGGTGGGTGGAAACGGTTGAGAATATCCTGTTGGATGAAGAAATCAAGGTTTTTGTTGAAATTGGTCCAAAGAGGGTTTTAAAAAAACTCATAGAAGGTATTATTCCGGAAGCACAGGTATTGAACGTTGAGAATTTCACCTCTCTGACAAATACCATAGAGAGGTTGAAAGGGAATTCCGAGTGCTGAAATCCTATATACAGGAGATGATAAAATGAGTTTTAAAGATAAGGTGGTTGTTATCACGGGGGCTTTTGGAGGTATAGGAAGAGCCCTTGCGTTGAAGTTTGGAAAACAGGATGCAAATCTTGTGTTGTGGGGTCGTTCTATAGACAAAGAGTTTGAAAACAGGTTGAAGAGTGAAGGTATAAGTTTTGTCTCTTCAAAAGTGGATATAACCTCACAGGATGATGTTGAAAAAGGGCTCAAGATTGTACTTGAAAAATGGGGTAGGGTGGATATACTTGTAAACAACGCAGGTATCACAAGAGATAGTTTAATTCTCAGGATGTCAGAGAAGGACTGGGATGATGTTTTAGATGTGAATTTGAAAGGTGCGTTCATATGCAGTAAAATAATTGGGAAATTGATGTTTTCAAGAAAATCAGGAAAGATTGTTAATATTACCTCCATAATCGGACAGATTGGTAATATAGGGCAGGCAAATTATTCAGCATCCAAAGGTGCTCTTATTTCACTGACCAAAACCTGTGCCAAAGAATTCAGCATGTTCGGGGTTAACGTTAATGCTGTTGCGCCGGGGTACATAATAACCAGAATGACTGAAAATCTGCCGGAAAAAGTTAAAGAGAAAATGTTGGAGATGATACCCCTCCGCAGATTTGGAAGGCCTGAAGAGGTAGCCGATATGGTTCTTTTCCTGTCTTCTGACGAGGCATCTTATATAACCGGACAGGTTTTTAGAGTGGATGGAGGGCTTGTTATCTGAAATCAAAAGCGAAAGGTTGGATGTGATAAAAAACATTTTTGCATCTGACATTTCGCGTTTTTATATTCAAGGAGGAAAAGAATTATGGAAAAAGGGGCTATATTAGAAGAAGTGAGGAAGATTATATCTGAGAAGTTGGGGGTTGGTGTTTCTGAAGTCACTGAAGGTGCATCTTTTGTTGATGACCTTGGTGCTGATTCACTTGATACTGTTGAGCTGATCATGGAATTTGAAGAAAAGTTCGGTATAGACATTCCTGATGAAGATGCTGAAAAAATCAGGAATGTTCAGGATGTCGTAGAGTATATTGAAAAGAAAAAACAAACATGAAAAGGATTGTGGTAACCGGTATGGGGTTGGTAACCCCTGTAGGAAATGATGTAGCAACATCATGGCGGAATTTGAAGGAAGGTAGTAACGGAATAGATGTTATAAAGAAATTTGATGTTTCGCCTTATCCTTCCAAGATAGGGGCTGAAGTCAAGGATTTTACGCTTGAAGGATTCAATCCCAAGGCTGTGCGCAGAATGGATGGGTTTGTGCAGTATGCCCTCAAAGCGACGTTTGAGGCGGTTGCTGATAGTGGAATTGTTTTTTCAGATGCAGACAGGGAAAGGACAGGGGTTATTATAGGTGCGGGGATAGGAGGACTGAGGGTTATAGAAGAACAACACGAAATATTGTTAAAGAGTGGACCATCCCGTGTTTCCCCATTTCTTATACCGATGCTTATTCCTGATATTGCGGCAGGACAGGTGGCGATACATTTCGGTCTGAAGGGAGTTAATTTCGCCACCGTCAGCGCCTGTTCCTCAGGGGCCCATGCTCTCGGGGCGGCACTCAATCTGATGAGGTGTGGCGTGACAGATGTTATTATAGCAGGCGGTACAGAATCTGCTATAACTCCACTTGGTCTTGCCGGTTTTTGCTCAATGAAAGCGCTTTCAACAAGAAATGAGGCTCCTGATAAAGCATCCAGGCCTTTTGATAAGGAAAGAGACGGTTTTGTTATGGGTGAAGGTGCAGGGGTTGTTGTGTTGGAAACTTTGGAACATGCCTTACAGAGGAAGGCCCCCAGGATTTATGCGGAATTTTTAGGGGCGGGGATGAGTTGTGATGCTTACCACATTACGGCTCCTGCTCCTGAAGGGAATGGAGCCGCACTGTCCATTAAGTACGCACTGGAGAGTGCGGGTATCAGCAGTGAGGATGTTGACTATATTAATGCACATGGAACATCCACTCCACTGAACGATAAATGTGAGACTGCTGCCATAAAAAAGATATTTGGAGAAAGGGCATATAAAATACCCGTTAGTTCAATAAAATCAATGATAGGTCATTTGCTCGGGGCTTCCGGAGCCGTTGAGTTTATTGCCACAGTTCTTGCGATAAAAGAAGGAATCATACCTCCCACGATAAATTATGAGTTTCCCGATGCAGAATGTGACCTTGACTACGTTCCTAACACGGCGATTAAAAAAGATATAAACACGGCGATTTCAAATTCATTCGGTTTTGGCGGACACAATGTTACGCTGGTCGTTAGAAAATATATCGGTAAAACAATGTAGATTTGCTCTGCAACTACAAACTTGTCAAAACAGGGAGATAGTATAATGGAATATTTTTTGACAGATGAACAGAAGATGATAAAAGAACTTGCCAAAAAAATAGCAGAGGAAAAGATAATGCCTGTGAGAGCCGAGTATGACGAAAAAGAGGAGTTTCCATGGGATGTGGTGAAAACACTTGCCCAGTCAGATCTTTTTGGAGTTTATATTCCAGAGGAATACGGAGGAATGGGCTTTGGCATTTTTGAATTGTGCCTTGCCATTGAAGAGTTGAGCAGGGTATGCGGAGGTATCGCTCTTGCATACGCTGGTACTGCACTTGGGACTTTTCCAATCCTCCTTTTCGGTAACGAGCAGCAGAAAAAGAAATATCTTCCTTTGATTGCAAGCGGTGAAAAAATTGCCGGATTTGCAGTAACAGAATCAGAGGCGGGAAGCGACATAACTACTTTGAATACAACGGCAAGGAAAGAAGGAGACTGTTACGTGCTGAATGGAACCAAACAGTGGATAACAAACGGGGGAGAAGCCGAGATATATGTGGTGATTGCTGCTACCGATAAAACAAAGGGAGCAAGAGGTTTAACTGCATTTATTGTTGAGAAGGGTATGCAGGGCTTCAAGTTCGGTAAGAAGGAAAAAAAACTGGGTATAAGGGCATCTGCAACAAGAGAACTTGTATTTGAAGATTGTTGTGTTTCTGCCGAAAACGTACTTGGAAAAGAGGGTATAGGATTTGTAATAGCACTGAAGAATTTTGATGCAAGTAGGCCAGGCGTTGCGGCACAGGCACTCGGAATAGCACAGGGCGCTTTTGAAGCGGCACTGGAGTATGCCCACCAGAGGAAACAGTTCGGTCAGCCGATAAGTTCTTTTCAGGCGGTTCAGCATATGCTTGCTGATATGGCGGTACAGATAGAGGCTGCAAGGGCTCTTATTTACCAAACTGCAAAGATGATAGACTACGGAGTCAAAGACTATTCAGCAAACTCAGCAATGTGCAAACTGTTTGCATCGGAGGTGGCAATGAAGGTCACCACTGATGCTATCCAGATATTTGGAGGCTACGGTTATATGAAGGAATATCCTGTGGAGAAGATGTTCAGAGATGCGAAAATTACGCAGATATATGAGGGGACAAACCAGATGCAGCGGAGTTTCATAGCACATAACCTGATTAAAAATATTTCCAAGAAGAACAGGTGATTAAAAAATTACTTTATGAACCTGATGTTGAGCAAGAAAGGATAGACAAATATCTGAGAGAATGCCTAAAGATTTCAAGAGAAAGAGTAAAAGGATTTTTAAAAGACGGGGCTATTCTTGTTAATGGCAGAACTGTTGAGCCCTCCTATATACTGCAATCTAACGATGAGATAACCATAGAGGAGAATATCCCTTGTCTTTCATCAGTTGCATTGGTTAAACCAGAACCCGGACGGATAGAGATAATATATGAAGACACTGATGTTGTTGTGGTTAACAAACCACCTGGGGTTCTGACTCATCCGACAGACAAGGTTTTAACCGGTACACTTGTAAACCTTCTTTTGTACAGAACGACCCTATCTTCCATTGGACAGCCGTACCGACCGGGTGTGGTTCACCGTCTTGATAAAGATACCTCAGGGGTTATCGTTTTTGCCAGGACTGATTACGCCCACAATTTTATTGTCAGACAGTTTCAGAATCGGCAGGTTGAAAAAGAGTATATCGCTCTGGTTCAGGGTAGATTTAAACCTTTAAAAACACAGGTTGAATTTAGCATCACTCCAGGCAAAGAAAATCATACAAGAATGGAGGTACATTACCTCAGGGGGAAGAAGGCGGTGACTGTTCTGGAGGTTGTTAAATATATTGACAACCTGACTGTGGTGAAGGCAAAACCAGTTACCGGCAGGACACACCAGATAAGGATTACCCTTG
>DYKC01000040.1 GCA_020722825.1 Vermiphilus sp. | reverse complement strand
GGATATAATACCTACAATGATAGACAAAGAAAAGGTCTGTGCATTCAGGTTTATAGACGAAAACAAGAAAGAAGCAAAATACTGGCGTGATATAGGAACAATTGATGCCTATTGGGAGGCAAATATGGACCTTGTTAATGTGGACCCTCTCTTGAATCTTTATGACCGGGAATGGCCAATAAGAACATTTCAGGAGCAGTATCCCCCTGCAAAAACTGTCTTTTCAAGTGAGGACAGAAAGGCAGTGGTAACCGATTCTATGATTTCAGGAGGTTGCATTATAAGCGGCGCAAAGGTTCATCACAGCATACTTTCCCCCAACGTAAGAGTAAACAGTTATTCCGAAGTGACGGACAGTATTATATTTGAAAATGTTAATATCGGTAGATATTCCAGACTTAAGAGGGTGATCATAGACAAGAATGTTAATATACCTCCTAATACTGAAATCGGATATAATCTGGAAGCTGACAGAAAGAGATTTTATGTGTCTGAAAAAGGTATAGTCGTTGTACCTAAAAATTACAAATGGTGAGGTGCCTATGTCAGAACTGCGCAAAGACCCTATTATAGGAAGATGGGTGGTTATAGCCACAGAAAGGAAGTTCAGACCTTCAGATTTTTCAAACCCCCAAGAAATACAGCAAGAAGCATTCTGTCCGTTCTGCCCGGGAAATGAGGATAAGACTCCGCCAGAGATATTCGCAAAAAGAACAGGGAATTCTGTCCCAAATGGTCCCGGATGGGAGATACGAGTGGTACCAAACAAATTTCCTGCTTTACGGATAGAAGGGAACCTGAATAGAAAAGGCGTCGGTATGTATGACATGATGAATGGAATTGGTGCCCATGAGGTAATAATTGAAACACCCTCCCATATAAAAGATAACAAGGAGAAGGTTGACATTAAAGACTACTCGCTGGCAACGATGCTGAATATCATAGAAACGTATCAGATACGCAGTGTTGACCTTAAAAAGGACCCTCGTTTTCGTTATATCCTGGTCTTTAAAAACTATGGCAAAGAAGCAGGGGCTTCACTTTCACATCCACACTCACAAATAATAGCAACACCTGTTGTTCCCAAAAGGGTGAAAGAAGAACTTATGGGCGCAAAGTGGTATTATGAATATAAGGAACGGTGTGTATGGTGCGACATCATGAATCAGGAACTTGACAGCGGTAAAAGGATAGTGGAACAAAACGAATCTTTTCTGGTAATAGCCCCATTTGCATCCTATGTTCCTTTTGAACTGGCAATATTGCCCTTCAGGCACTCGCCAGACTTTGACAATATTACACAGCAAGAAAAAGAACGACTGGCCAGCCTGATAATTACCATATTTAAAAAACTATCAAAAGGGCTTAATAACCCCTCTTATAACCTTATGCTACATACAGCGCCATGCAGGTATCCCCATCCCGGATACTGGCAGACAATAGAAAAAGATTATCACTGGCACATAGAAATAATACCACGGCTTGTAAAACAAGGTGGATTTGAGTGGGGCACGGGATTTTATATCAATCCGACGCCGCCTGAAGAAGTAACTGACTTTTTAAAATCCCTGGTCGTGTGAGAAACACCCCATCAATAAATCAGAACCCCTCACTTGGAAAAACAGGGATTCAGGAGTCGGGATTGGAGGTTCGGCAAAGACAAAGGCAGGGAAAAGTTTTCCCGAATCCCTAATCCCGCCTTTTAAGAGTACGGGGTAAAGGAGAGACAATGGAGAAAAAGAATATCTGTCTTGTCGCGGCTGAAGCCGTACCTTTCGTCAAGGTGGGAGGAATGGCTGATGTCGTAGGTTCGTTGTATAAGTATCTCAAGGGGAAACAAAATATATTCTTATTCCTTCCCCTGTATAAAAAAATAAAACAGTCTTATAAGATAGAACAGATTACACCTATAAGCGTTATTTTCTCCGACAGCCGTAAAGAAGAAGGCATATTGACCAGAAGCACAGATTTTCCTGGAGTCTATTTCATAAGAAGTGACAAATATTTTGACAGAGATGAACTTTATGGTCCCGGAGGTAAAGACTATCCTGACAGCGCTGAAAGATTTTCTTTCTTCGCAAAAGGAGTACTGGAAGCGGTAAAGGTGTTAGAAATAAAAGTGGATATATTCCACTGTCATGACTGGCATACAGCTCTTTTGCCTCTCTATTTAAAAACATCCTATAACAGCGATTTCCCTGACGCTAAAACCCTTTTTACAATACATAATCTGGGATACCAGGGTATCTTCAATCAGGATAAGTTTTCCGCACTCGGCTTGCCACAGCAGTATTTTCATATGGAAGAACTGGAATTCTACGGCAGTGTAAATTTTATGAAGGCAGGCATAATCCACTCAAATTTGATAAGTACCGTCAGTCCAAAATATGCAGAAGAAATTCTCACTGATGAGTTCGGATGCAGACTTAACGGTCTTTTAAATAAAAACAAAGAGAAGTTGATAGGCATTATTAACGGCATAGACTATCAACTATGGAACCCTTTGTTTGACAGAGTGATAGCAAAAAAATACCGCGGTTATAAAACCAAGGCGGAAAACAAACCATATCTACAAAAAAAACTCGGATTGTCTGTCGGAAAAGAAATACCAGTTTTCGGAATGGTAGCAAGACTTGTAGAACAGAAAGGGATTGATGAAATTATAGAAATAATGCCTGAGGTGCTTGCACATCCTCTCCAGATTGTAATTCTCGGGGATGGAAATCCACAATACAAGGAAATACTTTCCAACTGGCACAAAAAACTTCCCGAAAAAATATCGGTTAATTTCGGATTTAATGAAGAACTGGCACATCAGATATATGCTGGGAGCGACTTTTTTCTGATGCCGTCAAGGTTTGAACCCTGCGGTCTTGGACAACTGATAAGTTTCAAGTATGGCACAATACCCATAGTAAGAAATGTAGGTGGGCTTGCCAACACTGTCAAAAACTATGATTTCACAAGCGGTGAAGGAACCGGCTTTACTTTTGAGCAAGGAAGCGGAGAATTTTTAAAGAGCATTGAAAATGCTTTGAATATATTCAAGGATAAGAAAAAATTGGAAATGCTTGTGAATTCAATAATGAAACTGGATTTTTCATGGAAGGTATCAGTAAATAAATACCTTGAGGTTTACCGGCAGATAACGGAATTATGATGTACCTATCAATTCTCTGGCATATGCACCAACCATATTATGTTAACCTGAATACCGGCCATATTAGCACCCCCACTCTGATATTTCGTATACTTTTTAACTATTATCCCATGCTTGTGCTGGTAGAAAACAATCCCGGAGTCAAGGTTAATTTTAATCTGACGCCGGTTTTATTAAAACAGATACAGGGGATTTCATCTGGTAAATTCACCGATAGGTTTCTTCAACTTCTTGAGGGTAAGGACAATATATCTGCTGAAGAGATTATGCAATTCACTGATGAATTGCCCTCACAAATATTGAGAAAAAACAAACTCATCAATTTTCTAAAGGAAAAGGTTGAAAAAAACTCGCACACTGCACAAGACCTTTTTGACCTTAAAATACATCTCCACCTGATTTGCTTCCATCCTTTACTGGCAGATGAAGAGATTGAACGAATGATAAAAAAAGGCAGGCATTTTGACGAAAGCGACAGAGAAATTCTTTACCGTAAAGAAAAAAAGGTTCTTGCCGACATCATAAACGCTTACAAAAACCTCCAGGACAAAGGCCAGATAGAGATAAGTACAAGTCCTATGATGCATCCTATTATGCCCCTGCTTTATGCAACAGACATTGCAAGAAAAACAAAAACCTCCCTCAGTATTCCGGAAGGTATATTTTCATATCCCGAGGATGCAAAAGAACAACTCACTGCTGGTATGCAACTCTATGAAGATTTATTCGGCAAAAGACCTGCAGGTATATGGCCCCCTGAGGGAAGCCTGAGCAATGAAATTCTTGAATTGCTCGCAGAACAAGGAATCTTATGGACTGCGACTGACGAATATCTTCTCACAGAAACACTTTCGCGGACTCTCTCCAGTAACCAACGCTACAGCATCTGGGATTTCAGAGACAGGATTTCCATCTTTTTCAGGGACCACCTTATCTCTGATTTAATTGGTTTTGGTTACCAACAGATGGAAGAAACCAACGCCGCAATGAAACTTGTAAACCACCTGCATAACATCTCCACTCAAAACAAAGACTGCCTCGTCACAATTATACTTGACGGAGAAAATCCCTGGGACTTTTACCCTGAACACGGTAAAACTTTTCTGTCCACCCTATATAAAACCCTCTCTGAATCATCGGAAGTGAAAACCATTACGGTTACAGAATCTCTGAATGCAAACATAAGACGAGAAAAACTGGATAACATTTCTCCCGGAACATGGATGGGGGCGAACTTTGATAACTGGATAGGCAAAGACCCTGCAAATAAGGCATGGGGAATATTAAGCAGGGCGAGAAAAAAAGTAGCCGAGAAAATAACCCGCATTAAAGAGAATCAGCAAAAAGACCTCATGGAAACCATTATGATTGCAGAATCCAGTGATTGGTTCTGGTGGTACAGTCTGTCGGCAGAAAGAAAGATAAAGGCACGCTTTGATGCATACTTCAGAAACAGTATAAGAAAAATATATGAACTGCTTGAAGAAGAAATACCTGAATTCCTGAACCTGCCTGTTGAAGAATACCTCTATGAGGAGGTATTCCCATACATAAAACCCTGCATTGACGGGAAAATAACGCATTTCTACGAGTGGCATGATGCAGTAAAGATAGAGCCTTCCAATATGTGGCTAACTTTCAAGCCTGTTGATATTACTGTTAAAAGAATCTTTTACGGCTATGACGAGGATAACCTTTTTTTCAGAATAGATTTTAAGGACAAACCAGACTTTACCATAAGTCTTTCATTCCATAACTCAATTAAAAAAACGTTTACCATAATCTCTGATAAACAGGAAAATGGGCCATTGACGGTAGTAACGTATGATATAATGGAAATCAAAGTGCCGCGGAGAGAAATTCTTAGAGAGGGCGAAAAAACAATTTCGTTCAGCATCAAGATTATGGGAAAAAACGGGCAGGAGATTGTACTGCCTGCCTGTGAATCATTCAAGATCCATTTTGCAGGAAAGGAAGAAAATTGGATAGTATAAACAAAAAATTGCATGGCGAACTGCAATTCAAGACTTCTCTTTTCAGCGACATTGACCTTTACCTTTTCAACGAAGGTAATCACCTTGAGATATACAAAAAACTCGGAGCTCACAAAAGGGTTGTTGAAGGCGTTGTCGGATACAATTTTGCCGTTTGGGCTCCAAATGCCAGAGGCGTCAGCGTGGTTGGAGATTTTAACAACTGGGACGGACGTGTGCACAAAATGAGATGTCTCGGCAATTCAGGCATATGGGAGATTTTCATCCCGGGAGTAAAAGACCTGAGCCCTTACAAGTTTGAAATTCATCCTGAAAAAGGAAAACTGTTCTTGAAGTCCGACCCTTACGGTTCTTTTTTTGAACTCAGACCTGCGAATGCTTCTCTGACCTATAACTCCCAATATGTATGGGAAAGCTCCCGCATAAACCCTGTGGATATATACAGTCAGCCCGTAGCAATATATGAGATGCACCTCGGTTCATGGAGAAAGAAAGATGGAGCCTTCTTAAACTACAGAGAAATTGCTGACTTACTCATACCGTATCTGAAAGCAACAGGCTTTAACTGGGTGGAATTTATGCCTCTAACCGAACATCCTCTGGATTCATCATGGGGTTATCAAACAACCGGCTTCTTTGCTCCTACAAGCAGATATGGAACACCTGATGACTGCCGCTTTCTGATTGACTCTCTGCATAAAAACAAGATAGGAGTTATACTTGACTGGACGCCCGCTCATTTCCCTAAGGATAATTTTGGATTATATCTCTTTGACGGCACCCACCTTTACGAACACTCTCATCCCCACAAGAGAGACCATCCTGACTGGAAGACTGCTATATTTAATTATGGAAGGTATGAGGTCAGCAATTTCCTTATAGCCAGCGCATTGTCATGGATTGAAGGTTATAACGTGGATGCACTCAGGATAGATGGTGTCGCTTCAATGCTTTACCTTGACTATTCAAGGAAACCTGGAGAGTGGATACCCAATATTTACGGCGGTAGAGAAAACATTGAGGCTGTTGAGTTTCTGAAAAAACTCAATACAGTCATTTACAATAAATTTCCATATTCGTTCACTATCGCCGAAGAGTCAACATCATGGCCAATGGTAAGTCACCCCGTCCATAATGGGGGACTGGGGTTCGGTTTTAAATGGAACATGGGATGGATGCATGATACTCTTTACTACTTTTCAAGGGACCCTATATACCGCAAGTACCATCAGAATACCCTGACATTCAGTCTTTTATACGCATTTTCTGAAAACTTCGTACTACCACTTTCTCACGATGAGGTCGTTTACGGCAAAAAGTCTCTCCTGTCCAAGATGCCGGGCGACGAATGGAAAAAACTTGCCAATCTGAGACTTCTACTGAGTTATATGTACTGTCATCCCGGTAAAAAATTGCTTTTTATGGGCGGCGAGTTCGGACAGATTAACGAATGGACATATGACAGGGAGATTGAATGGCATCTCCTTGAAAAAACGGAACACCAGCAGATAAAAAAATTTATTTCGGACCTCAATTCTCTGTACAAGAGTGAAAAGGCTCTCTTTGAGGTTGATTTTCAACACAGCGGGTTTGAATGGCTTGATTTTTCAGATTGGGAAAGCAGCATTATATCCTTCATCCGTCGTTCAAATCTAAAAGAAGATTTCATCATAGCGGTTTTCAACTTCACGCCCGTCCCTCGATATAGATACAGGATAGGAGTACCCACAAAACGCAACTATAAAGAGATATTTAACAGCGACTCAGTCTTCTACGGTGGCAGTAATCTTGGTAATCTTGGTATGGTACAATCAGAAAATTTTTCGTCACACAACCGCCCATTTTCCATAAGTATCACAATCCCTCCTCTTGCCTGTATTATTCTGAAACCGTACCAATGAAATTTTTGTTTCGGGCACATAAATGGTAAAATTGCAGAAAAACGGAGAGAAACCATGAACAGCAAAGACCTGAAAAAAGACGACGTATTAAATATGGCAAAGGAAAATGACGTAAAGTTCATCCGACTGTGGTTTGCTGATATCACAGGACATATGAAGGGTTTTACAATTACCAAGGAAGAGTTAAAGAATGCGCTTGAAAACGGCATGGGTTTTGATGGTTCTTCAATAAAGGGTTTTGCACGCATAGACGAGTCTGATATGGTAGCGATGCCAGACCCGAAGACCTTTACTATACTGCCTTACAGACCCAGTGAGAAGGCTGTTGCAGGGATGTTGTGCGATATCCTGAACCCTGACAGGACCCCGTATGAAGGCGACTCAAGGCACATACTGAAGAAGCAACTGGATAGGATAGGTAAAAAGGGCTACATCTTTTACGCAGGGCCTGAACTGGAGTTTTTCATATTCAAAAACGAAAGGTCAACCGAGATTCTGGATGAGGGTGGTTATTTTGACATAACCACGCTTGATGCTGGCAATGAGGTACGCAGGGAGACGATACTAACACTGGAAAAGATGGGGATAGACGTGGAGTATTCGCACCATGAGGTTGCACCATCCCAGCATGAGATAGACCTCCGGTATAAGGACGGCCTGACGATGGCTGACACGGTAATGGTATACCGTATGGTAGTGAAGGAGATAGCACAACTTAAAGGAGTGTATGCAACATTTATGCCCAAGCCGATATACGGGGTCAACGGTTCAGGTATGCACACGCACCAATCTATATTCAAGGGAGAGAGAAACCTGTTTTTTGATGCGTCAGACAAATACCATCTTTCAGCGGAAGGGAAACACTACATAGCCGGGATAATGAAGCATGCAAGGGAGATAACGCTGGTATGTAACCAGTGGGTGAACTCCTACAAGCGGCTTGTTACAGGCTATGAGGCGCCTGTATACATCTGCTGGGCACGGCGCAACCGCAGTGCAATGTTGAGGGTGCCGATGTATCAGCCGGGCAAAGAGAAGTCAACACGTGTTGAGTTTCGTTCACCCGACCCTGCGTGCAATCCATATCTTGCATTTGCCTGTATGGTTGCAGCAGGGATGAAGGGGATAGACAACAGATATCCGCTGGCAGAACCATTAGAAAGGGATGTATATCACCTGACACCTGAAGATATGAAAGAACTTGGGGTGGAGTGTCTACCGGGCAGTCTGATTGAGGCGATAGAGGTTGCAGAGTCCAGCAGTCTTTTGAAGGAAACTCTGGGCCAACATATATTCAGCAATCTGATAGCGGCAAAGAAGATAGAGTGGGATGAATACAGGAAACGAGTCCACCCTTATGAACTGGAAACCTATCTACCAATATTGTGAAGTATACCTAACTCCTTCCACAAAGGTCTGTCTGTCCCAGACCTGTAACGGATTCATATATTC
>DYKC01000039.1 GCA_020722825.1 Vermiphilus sp. | reverse complement strand
AGACTCATGAAGACTGGATTACTGGCCATAAATACTTAAATATGTCAAAGAGCAGAGAAATAGATGCTTCCAGTGCGCAGGTGGATTTCTTATTAAACTTAAATACGAAAGACCCAAATTCTTGACTAATGCACGGTAAACAAGTAAACTTTAAATCATTATGAGCGAGACAGAAAGGCAACTCAGCATCATTAAAAGGAACACTGTGGAGATTATAGAAGAGAATGAACTTAAAAAGAAGATCGTCAATTCTCTGAAGACAAACGTTCCGTTAAAGGTAAAGTACGGTATTGACCCCACCTCCCCTGAGATCCATCTTGGACATACCGTCCCCATCAAAAAACTGAAGGATTTTCAGGACCTCGGGCACAGAGTTCTGTTTTTGATAGGCGATTTTACCGCCAGGATAGGAGACCCGACCGGCAGAAACGAAACCAGACCGATTCTCTCGGTAGAGCAGATAAAGGAAAACCTTTCAAGATACAGAGAACAGGCGGGCAAGATACTGGACCTGTCTAAAACCGAGTTTGTGTATAATTCCAGATGGCTGTCAAAACTGACACTTGAAGAGATATTAAGACTTACCTCTGTTTTTACCATTGCACAGATTCTTGAAAGGGAGGACTTTTCACAGAGATATAGGTCGGGCAGACCTATATTTTTACAGGAATTTCTGTATCCGCTACTGCAGGGGTATGATTCATATGCACTGGAGGCTGATGTGGAAATCGGTGCAACCGAGCAGAAGTTCAATCTCCTTACAGGCAGGACTATCCAGGAGGTATTTGGCCAGCAGAAGCAGGTGGTAATTACTATGCCGATTCTTGTTGGTACGGACGGGAAGATGAAGATGAGCAAGACCTATAACAACCACATTCCTTTGCAGACCTCTGCAAATGAGATGTTCGGAAAAGTAATGTCTATTCCCGACGGTGCAATGGAAGAATATTTTCGCCTTCTCACAGGTATTCCTGAGGCAGATTTTAAAAAAGTTGTTAAAGAAAACCCGAGACAGGCAAAGTCGTTACTTGCAAAAGAGATACTAAAGGGGTATTTTGGAGATGCTGCAGCAGAGAATGCGAAACAGGAGTTTGAAAAAATCTTCAGGGAAAAGCAGGCGCCGTCAGACATCCCTGAATTTGTGGTTGGGAAAAATCTGATAGATGCAGAAGGAGAGTGTTGCCTGCTGAATGTGATGGTGGAGTCAGGGTTACTACCGTCAAAAGGGGAGGCAAAAAGGATGGTTATACAGAGGGCTGTAAAACTGGATAACCAGATTATAGAAGACCCTTATGCAAGAGTTGTTGTGAAAGACGGGCAGGTGCTGAAGGTTGGCAAACGCAGATTTCTCAAACTCAAAATCCAGTAGAGGAAACCTTCCGATATTGACAGTTTTATGGTATTATATTGGTGGTGACCAAAATGGTTAACAGTTTAGAGGTTAAGAATTTCAAATCGCTGAAGGACGTAAAACTAGAACAATGGGACATATTTTAAAAACTATCAGACCCAGGTCAAGGAACTCACTGAAAAAGAGAAAACAGAAATTCTTGATTCTGAAACGGATGCATTTTTCAACATTGAGAAATTCACAGAAAAATAAATGGTCTATGTTGAATGTAAACCTGACAAAACATTGGTTGAATTTGTTGGTATTCCACGTAAAGAGATAGAACACAAAGGAGAAGGAAATTGAAAAATCCCTCTGTTTCCTCCTTTAGCAAAGGGGGAATTTAAGGGGGATTTGGGAGACAACAAAAAATGTCTACTCAACAAGATATAAGGAAACATCTGACAGAATATGGGAAAAAGGTTGTGGAGAAGGGGCTTGCAGCCGGTCCCGGGGGAAACATAAGTGCAAGGGAAGGCAATTATGTCTATCTCTCCCCGAGCGGATTTCCTCTTAATGAAATAAGAGAAGATGAGTGGGTGAAGATAGACTTGAAAACAGGCAAGGTTTACGGAAACCTGAGGCCCACCTGTGAAACATCTATGCACCTGGGTATCTATATGGAAAGAGAGGATATAAAATCTGTAATACATACGCACCCTCCGGTGACCATCGGGCTGATCTCGGCTGGTGTCCGTTTCAAGCCGGTTTTCCCGGATTATGTGGCTTTGCTCGGCAGGGAGGTCCCTGTGGTTGACTACGTTCAGCCCGGCGGAGAGGAGATAAGAAAGGCAGTTGTTGAGAAGATAAAAGGATGTAATGTGGTTCTCTTAAAGAATCATGGGGCAGTGTGTATAGGCGAAACCCTGAAAGAGGCATTTGCCAGGAGCTGGCTGGTGGAAGAAACCGCAAAGATTATATTTGTGGGAATGTCCGTAGGGAACCTTAAGTATCTGAGTCTGCGGGAGATTGAAGAGGTGGAGAATATGGAGGCTGAGGATTATAGAAAAGCCATTCTGAAGAAAAATGGAAAAGAGATGGGAAATTAGGGGTAAGACACTTTCTGTAAAGCCTTTCCTGTTGATGGGGGTACTGAATGTAACACCGGACTCTTTTTATGATGGCGGTAGATACTTCAATCGTGATAGTGCACTAGAACGTGCAAAAAAGATGGTTGCCGAGGGTGTGGACATAATAGACATAGGAGGAGAGTCCACACGTCCAGGAAGTCAGAAAATTTCTGTGAGCGAGGAAATAGAACGGATTGTACCACTTATAAAAATCCTTGCCAGAGAGATGGATGTTGTCCTGTCCGTGGATACCTACAAACATCAAGTGGCAGAACAAGCCATTGAATCCGGAGCGTCCATAGTCAATGATATCTCTGC
This sequence comes from Vermiphilus sp., assembly GCA_020722825.1. Taxonomy (GTDB): domain Bacteria; phylum Ratteibacteria; class UBA8468; order B48-G9; family JAFGKM01; genus JAFGKM01. Next base: position 5,731 of record DYKC01000039.1, on the reverse strand, counting down.
CTTTTCTCTTGACAGAAAACTTTTTGATGTGGTTAAAGGTTCAGGGTGCGGATATGTGTTGATGCATATGCAGGGGACCCCGTCGGATATGCAGAAAAACCCTTTTTACCAGGACGTTGTATCCGAGGTCTACGGGTTTCTGGAAGAAAAACTGAAATGGCTCTCGGACAGAGGAATGAACCTGCGGAAGGTTGTTGTTGACCCGGGTATCGGCTTCGGAAAAAGACTGGAGGATAACCTTGCAATACTGAATAATCTTGACCGGTTTGCAGAACTGGACCGCCCTGTTCTCATAGGAACATCAAGGAAGTCCTTTATAGGAAAAATTCTGAATGACATCCCTGCTGATGAACGTAAGGAAGGTTCTCTTGCCTCTGTGGTTATAGCTTACACCAAGGGTGCGTCAATCTTCAGGGTGCACGACGTAAAGGAAACAAGACATGCCCTCACAGTCACCTCCTCCATACTATCTGCCTGAGGAATTCCTCGTCGCAGTTGTTCCGTTGACAAGGATGAGGGGTATCACTTATAATAAACTGGTATGAAAAGGATATTATGTCTGGATGTCGGCGAAAGAAGGATAGGTATTGCGGTCAGCGATGAGGGACAGATGCTAGCAAGAGGTCTGGGCAAGATTGAACGTAATGGCAGTGAAATAAAAAAAATCCAGGAGTTTATATCAGAGTATAAGGTGGAAAGCGTCGTTTATGGTCTGCCTCTGCGTATGGACGGTTCTATGGGTGCGCAGGCTGAAAAAACGATGGCTTTTATTGAAAAGATTCAGAGTGGGATATCACTCCCTTTTATCCCTTTTGACGAAAGGTTGAGTTCCAAACAGGCAGAAACGATTTTACTGCAGGCGGATATAAGCAGGTGGAAGAGGAAGAAACACATAGACAAACTTTCAGCGCAGATAATACTCCAGAACTATTTGGATTCAAAAAGGGATGTTGAGACGGAAGAGTTTTGAGTTTTCTTTAAGGATTATAGGGAACTCCATGCCTTGGCTACGCTTTCAGCCACCTTCCTGCCCACATTTTTGTCGAGAGGCGAAGGGATAATGTAGTCTGCGGAGAGTTTGTTTTCCGGTATGTATCCAGCAATTGCATAACTGGCTGCCATTTTCATTTTTTCTGTTATTCTTGATGCTCTGGCGTCAAATACGCCCCTGAAGATTCCGGGGAAGGCAAGTAGGTTGTTTATCTGGTTCTGAAAGTCACTTCTTCCTGTGCCCACGACAGCAGCACCGGCCTTTTTGGCCTTCTCAGGCATAATCTCAGGCACAGGGTTTGACATTGCAAAAATTATAGAGTTCTTGTTCATCGTCTTTACCATCTCTTCGCTCACGCATTCTGGAGCCGAGACCCCTATCAGTACATCCGCATCCTTCATTGCATCCCCAAGGGAGCCGCTTTTTGAAGGGAGCAGGTATTTCAGAACCTCTTCTTTGGCAGGGTTCATATTCTCTTTTCTATCCCTGCATATAATGCCTTTTGTATCACACAACATTATTTTCCTTATCCCGGCATAATACAGAAATTTTGTTACTGCTATCCCTGCTGCTCCTGCACCGTTTATTACAACCCGGACGCTCTCTATCTTTTTGTTGACGACCTTCAGGGCATTTATGAGTGCTGCAAGTACGACCACTGCAGTTCCGTGCTGGTCATCGTGAAAGACAGGGATGGAAAGTGTTTCTATCAGACGTTTTTCAATTGTGAAGCACCTCGGTGCAGATATATCCTCAAGGTTTATACCTCCAAACCCAGGAGATATTAAAGAGACTGTTTTTATGATATCGTTGGTATCCTGACTGGATATACAGATGGGAATGGCGTCTACACCTCCAAATTCCTTAAAGAGTATTGCCTTACCTTCCATAACCGGCAGGGCAGCTTCGGCTCCTATGTTCCCCAGTCCGAGGACTGCACTGCCGTCTGTTACAACTGCGACAGTATTCCATTTTGATGTGTATTTGTAAACAAGTGATTTGTCTCCTTTTATCTTTCTGCAGGGTTCAGCCACACCAGGTGTGTAGGCAAGTGAAAGGTCTTTTTTATTTACCAGGGGAACCTTTGACCTAATCTCTAACTTACCCCTTGTTTTTTTATGCAGTTGAATAGATTCGGCGTAGATATCGTTGTCCATTGGTGAAAGCACCTATCAGCCTCACCTTCTTCTCCCCTCAAGGTTGAGGCTAATCGGGAAAGGTTATCTAAAAATAGTTGTGTGCAGGATGAAGGATGCGAAAACGATGGAGACTATTGACATAAGTTTTATAAGGATGTTCAGTGAAGGTCCTGCTGTATCCTTAAATGGGTCTCCTACCGTATCTCCTGTAACGGATGCCTTGTGTGCATCCGTGCCCTTGCCCCCGTAGTTCCCCTTCTCTATATATTTCTTTGCATTGTCCCAGGAGGCACCTGCGTTTGCCATCATTACCGCAACAACGAAACCAGATGTAAGTGCTCCTATGAGCAATCCCAGCAGTGCCTCCAGCCCGAGAAGGATTCCAACAGCGATGGGTAGTAAAATAGTTATTACTGAGGGAATCAGTATCTCTTTTTGTGCGGATTTTGTGCAGATATCCACTGCTTTTGCATAGTCCGGTTTTGCCTTACCTTCCATCAGACCTGTGATTTCCCTGAACTGTTTTCTTACCTCCTGAACTATGTCCTGAGCGGTTCTGCCTACCGCTCTGATTGCCATTGAAGAGAAATACATCGGATACATCGCACCTATGAATATGCCAGCGAGAAGTCTTACGTTCATCACTGAAAGGTCTATACTGCCTCCTAAAAGAACAACCTGTTCCTTGAAGGATGCAATAAGAGCAAGGGTTGTTAATGCTGCAGAACCTATTGCAAATCCTTTGCCTGTTGCTGCGGTTGTGTTACCCAGGGCGTCAAGTGCATCCGTTCTCTGTCTTACAAACGGAGGCTGGTGCGACATCTCTGCATTGCCGCCGGCGTTGTCTGCCACAGGTCCGTATGAATCGGTTGCCAGGGTTATGCCAAGTGTACTCAACAGACCCACACCAGCAAGTCCGATACCGTAAAGACCTATCTGTGGGTGGTGTAATCCCCCTGCGAATATATATGCACCTATTGTTGCCAGAACGATTGTTATTACCGGTGCCGCGGTGGATACCATCCCTGTTGCAAATCCCTCTATGATGACAGTGGCGTGTCCGGTAAGGGATGACCTGGCAACGGTCTTGGTTGGCTTGTAACTGTCAGAGGTGAAATACTCGGTGAAAAACCCTATTAAAAGGCCCGCGATGATACCGCAGAGCACAGAACCGAAAAGTCTTTTATATTCCTGTCCGAGTATTCTGGTGATAGCGAAGTAGGATGCAATTATTACAATAACTGCCGCGGCATATATGCCTTTCCTTAGAGCCATGAGTAGGTTGGACTGGGTTGCCTCTTCCTTTACGCGGACAATAAGTGAGCCAAGGACTGAAGCAAAGATCCCGAGAGAGGCTATTGCCAGAGGCAGGGAGATGCCTTTCAGTCCAAGTCCGGCGGCAGTGGCAAGAGACATCGTTGCAAGGATTGAACCGGTATAGGATTCATAAAGATCGGCACCCATTCCTGCAATATCGCCGACGTTGTCACCGACGTTGTCTGCTATCACTGCGGGATTGCGGGGGTCATCTTCCGGGATGCCTGCCTCTACCTTTCCTATGAGGTCCGCTCCCACATCAGCTCCCTTGGTGTAGATTCCTCCGCCGACTCTTGCGAAGAGAGCCTGGGCGCTGGCACCCATACCGAAACATACCATAGTTGAGGCGACATAGTCCAGTCCAAAATCATTATTCATACTGAACCATCTTACAACCGTGTACCAGACCCCTATAAAGAACAAAGCCAGCCCGACCACAATGAGCCCCATTACCAGGCCCGAAGAGAATGCCAGTTTCAGCGCATCATTGAGGGAGTTTTTTGCCGCCGAGGTTGTTCGGGCAGAAGAGTTTGTTGCGACGGTCATACCGATGTAACCACTAAGTGCTGAAAAAAATCCACCGGTTATGAACGCAAACGGGACAAAGATGTTCATATATCCGAATTTTGTCAGGATAAGAAGGAGTATAAAAGCGATACCGAAAAAGAGGCCTACTCCCTTGTATTGTCTTATCAGGTAGGCCTTTGCTCCAATTCTCACTGCCTGTGCTATCTCCACCATCTCGGCGGTCCCTTCTTTATTTTTCATTATCCTGTGTACAAGCAGCCCCGTAAAGCCAATCGCAAAAAGTGCACTCACAATCGTAAAAATTTGTATTCCCATACCTTCCATTTGCAGACTCCTTTACCCCCATAACCTTTTCCTTCGCCTTTCTGGGGAGAAGGTGCAGGTTGGGGATGCTTTTCTGTTTTCTTCGCCACCACCGTGCCCGACATTCATCAGGAACACTGCCTCCCCTTTAAGGGTGAGACGGATAATGTTAACCCTACGCGTTGTAGAGGCTCATTGCTCTTTCCAGCCCGCCTGTTACAATTTCCTCTATTGCCGAACAGGCCCTTTCAAGCGATTTTTCAACCAGGCTTCTCTCTTCTGGCAGAAAGGGTGAAAGAACATAATCAACATACGAGTTACCTCTTTTTTCTCTGCCGATTCCTATGCGCACCCTGACGAAGTCTTTGCTGGCAAGTTCATTTATAATGGAGATGATGCCATTGTGTCCCCCGGGTCCCTTGCCAGCAATGATCTTTATCCTGCCGACAGTGATGTCAAGGTCATCATGTACAATCAGATAATCTTTCAAAGAGCCGTTGAACCTTTCATATATCTTCTTCACGGCGATGCCGCTTTCATTCATAAATGTTTTGGGTTTACCCAGAATGGCAGGATAGTTCTCTATTTTCGTTTCCCAGATTCTGTAATACTGGTGTTTGATAACCCTTTCAGGGGGATATCGTTTTCTGAGCAAATCAATAACCCTGAAACCTACATTATGTCTGGTACTGCCATAGGCGATTCCCGGGTTTCCCAGTCCAACTATTATCTTCACTGTTTCTCTGTTTTTTCCGCTTCTTTTTCTTTCCTTCTCTCTGCCGCTTCTTTTTCACTTATTACTTCTGGCTCAGTGACAGTTTCAGCTGTTTTTTCAACACCTTCTTCTCCTTCTGCAGGTTTTTCTTCTTCCACTGCCTTAGGCGCAAGGACTGTAACTACTATCTTTTCCTTATCCTCAACTGTTTCCACCCCCTCTGGAAGAACAATGTCCTGTAACGTGATAGAATCACCTATATCCAGTTTTGATACATCAACCACTATCATTGACGGTATCCTATCAGGAAGAGCCTGTACCTCTATTTCTCTAATTTCCTGTTCCAGTATTCCGCCTTTTTCCACACCGGGCGCTTCACCTTCAAGATGAACGGCGACCTCCATCCTAACTTGCTTATCCATCCGTATCCTGTAAAAATCAAGGTGTAAAACGTCCAATTTTATGGGTTCTATCTGGACATCCTTGAGCATGGTTTTAATCATCTCTTCTTTTCCACCCCTGTTCAGGATAAGGTCAACCATAACGTTGTGAGATTCCAGTTTCCTTATGATATTTTCCGCGCTTCTTTTCTCAATCTTGATGGAACAAGGCTCCTGTCCAGCTCCATAAAGAACACAGGGGATGAAACCTGCGGCTCTCAGTTTTCTTGCCGCTCCCTTGCCAGTATCTTCTCTTGTTTCTGCCGTAAAAACTATTTTATCCATAAAAATACCTCCC
>DYKC01000191.1 GCA_020722825.1 Vermiphilus sp. | reverse complement strand
AAGGAGCACCGTATAGCACAGAGGGCGAGTCGGTGAGCCCGTTGACCGAAGCCCGAAGGGCAAGAGGCGGAGGGGGTGAAAGGGGGAAAAATGAATTTTGTAAAACTCACGGAAGAACAGCTAAAACAGGACCCTGAACAGCAGTTGAAAGGATTTAAAAAAACAAAAGATTTTCTGGTGGCGATTGATACAGACGGCTGCGTTACCGACAATATGAACGGCAAACATATGCTCATATTTCAACCACAGTATATGGAATTCTACCAGTTATGGGGCATAGAATCCTACTTCAGAGAAGTTGCTGAATACTACAATCTTTTCTCTGTAAATAGGGGTTGTAACAGATTCCTTGCAACCCAGTATACGCTGAAATCTCTCGCTGAGAGAAAGGATGTTCAGACCATCTTGAAAAAGAAAAAAATTGTGCTGCCGGCGATAGAACCCTTGAATAATTATATTGCCTACTGTGAACAGAACAAACTGGGACTTGGAAATCCAAGTCTGGAAAAGTACCTGAGCACACAGCCTATGAATCTCTACCTTTACAAACTGCTTGGATGGAGCGAATCGGTGAACAGGACCTTTCCTTTCCTCAAGATTCCACCCTTTGAAAATGTGAAGGAATCCCTGGAAATTATCTCTGAAAAGGCAGACATTATGATAGTCTCCCAGACCCCATATGAAGACCTTGTAAATTTCTGGGAAAGCAACGGGCTTTTGCAGTACGTACAGACAATAGCAGGGCAGGAGATGGGAAAAAAAGGACACCACATAGAGGTAGTAAAAAAAGTTTGTGGGTATGCAGATACACACATCCTGATGCTGGGAGATGCAGACGGAGACCTTAAAGCGGTCAGACAGAACAACGGACTTTTTTATCCTGTCCCGCCCGGGTATGAAAGTGAAGCATGGCAGAAATTCCCCGGATATTTTGAGAAATTTATTGCCGGGACCTATGCCGGCGATACGGAAGATAAACTTCTTGATGCCTTCTCAAAGGTTCTGTTGAAAACACCGCCATGGAAACAGAAAGGGTATGACCACGTAACCGCCTACAGAGAAAAACAGGAGATACGGAAAAAACTGCATGATAAACTGACCCCTGATATTCCCCTCCTTGTCCTTTAAAATTCATTCCGTACTCCGTTCCATCCCCGGCATGGAATGGAAGATTCAAGTTGGACGTTTCTTTTAAAGAAATCCCTATAAAACACAGACATAGCAAGGGAAAAGTAAGGGGGTCGGGTTTGTCAATGCCACTTTTTAGTATTTAATAAGGTGTATTTCCTTTTTGTTTTTATTCACCTGCC
>DYKC01000190.1 GCA_020722825.1 Vermiphilus sp. | reverse complement strand
GCTGCGTGCATAAAGCTCTCTTCTTTGATTATAACAGGTAAACCTCTCGTGTTTTGCTTTGCTTTCTCCGCACGTTCATGGTTGATTTCATATCCTATTGCCTGACGAGCGCCAAACTCTGTTACTGCCAGCTTTAAATTCTCGCCAGTCCCGCATCCTAACTCGACAAATATTTCACCGGGGCTGAGTTTTGCCTTCTGTAATGCAACTCTTACATCCTCTATGGGAGAAGGTACAAAGACTACGCATTCCTGTTCGCACTCAGTTGACATGACATCTTCACATAATTTGCATTACGCTTTTCTGGCGTTTCTTCTCTTCCTTTTTACCCTCCTCTTCCTTTTTTTCTTCTTCTTTCGTCTCCTGTTTCTTCTTCTCTTCTGTGAGGATATTGCTTATCGATGCGCTTGCAGTCAGCATCATTACCTTTTTCAAGTTTTCCGGCTGTGTCTGTGCGGTGATATACAGCAAAGCCGCCGCTAACAAATCGTTCTTTTGCTTTTCTGACGCTTCTGTAAGCATCTCTTTAATATTTTTCAGCATGACCAGTGCGACGGGTTTCAATGTCTTCAATTCTTCTTCTTTTTCTTCCATTTTTTCAAATCAATGCCTCTATTAATTGCTCTCCTATTTCATTTAAAGCTACAGCGCTTTCCTGGGTTTTTTCCTCCTGCGCTTTTTCTTTTCTATACCGTTTGTTTCCTATTGCTCGAATTTGCTCTGGGGTGCGAACAAGTACTGTATCACCGGTTAAAACACCAGCTAAGGACAGGATAAAATCTTCCATTGCTTCGTTATCTGCATCGGCAGGCAACGCTTTTGAAATCAATTCCTCGTCATCCAGTATTGCACCTAAGAAAAATAATCCCTCAGGTGTAAACATCGCTTCAAGCATTGAATTCAATAGGATGTTTTTTATATCCTCACTTCCCATTTTATTTTTCATATTCCTGGTCTTCCCTTTCTCTAATGAATGCTCTATATGGTCATCATCAGTTAAAAGATTTATCTCTTCGATATGGTCTATGCCCTCGTTTAAAGATGAACATATCTTGCACTCTCGTATTCTTTTTGCAAACTTAATCGCATCATCGAGCGTATAACGCTCTTTTTTGTAATCCACCCACAAGGGTACAAATTGACCATCAACTTCGCCAATTGCAGCACGCCACCCCTCGGTGTCAAATCTATCTTCTATTCGCGGCTTCTCCTCAGACTTAAAGAATTCAGCACGATAGGCATCCTCTGTCTCAGTTATTTTCATTCTTTTTGTGGAACCGACTCCTTTTCCTCTTCTTCTTTTGTCTCCTCTTTTAGTTC
>DYKC01000189.1 GCA_020722825.1 Vermiphilus sp. | reverse complement strand
TGAGATGATAATAAAAACAGATTCTCTTCCCTCTGAAATAATGGTGAAATCAAAGGACGTCTTTGAATTGTTTGAACCGGTGGCAGAAAGGTTGGGTATCAAACTGGAACTGAAGGAGAGACTGCCTATGCTGGAAGAAGCAAGGAGTCATATGAATGCGTTCTTCCGGAAAACAATGTTCCGTCAGTAGAACTTGTCATTTTATGGTCTGTATTCATTTCCTCGGGAAAAAGTAACAGATATACCTCAGAATGATTACCAGAATTATAAGATAATCGCAGGATAAAACGTAAAGGATGAGAAATGGGGAAAATATTTAAGGACATAACAGAGACGGTGGGCAATACGCCACTGGTAAGATTAAGCAGGATATCTGAAGGTATAAACGCAGAGATTGTTGGCAAACTGGAGTTTTTCAATCCCCTCGGCAGTGTCAAGGAACGGATAGGAGTTTCAATGATAGACGATGCTGAGAAGAAGGGACTGTTGAAGAAAGGCGGCATCATTGTTGAACCGACCAGCGGAAACACAGGCATAGGGCTTGCCTTTGTTGCAGCAGTGAGAAAATACAAGCTTATTCTTACAATGCCTGATACGATGAGCATTGAAAGGCGCAAGTTGCTTGCAATGCTTGGTGCTGAAATAATTCTTACTCCTGGGAAGGAAGGGATGGCCGGAGCCATAAAGAAAGCTGAGGAACTGGTGCAGCAAATTCCCGGAGCATTTATACCCCAGCAGTTCAGGAATCCCGCAAATCCTGAAGTGCACCGCAGGACCACGGCAGAAGAGATATGGAGGGATACTGATGGCAGGGTTGATGTATTGGTTGCTGGTGTGGGAACAGGAGGTACTATAACCGGTGTTGCCGAAGTTCTCAAAAAGAGGAGAAAAGGTTTCAGGGCAGTGGCAGTTGAACCTGACTCTTCTCCGGTATTATCAGGTGGAAAGCCCGGAGCCCATAAAATACAGGGCATAGGCGCCGGTTTTGTACCGGAGGTGCTGAATCTGAAGATCATTGATGAGGTTGTCAGGGTGAAGGATGAAGATGCAGTGGTAACTGCACGCAGACTTGCAAAAGAAGAAGGGATTCTTGCCGGTATCTCAAGCGGGGCGGCTGTCTGGGCATCTCTGAAGATTGCAAAACGTTCTGAGAACAGAGGTAAACTTATAGTTGTGATATTGCCTGATACAGGGGAAAGATACCTATCCACCTGGCTTTTTGACGAGAGCGAATGCTATCAGAAGACAGGGCCGAGGTAGACATAAATAATGTCTTCATAGAGTTCTGTATTGCGGACCTTGTAGTCAAAGGTAGGTGCAATGAAAAAATTGTTTTTA
>DYKC01000188.1 GCA_020722825.1 Vermiphilus sp. | reverse complement strand
ACCGATAGGGATATCTTACAAAAGAAATCTTTTTCCAGAAGAAATTGGACTTGACTACTTTTTGACGCTAATATATTATCAAATAAGCAATAGGTAGTTCATTGAATATTTACTTTCTGATTAGGGTAGTGGCAGGCTTTTCAGCCTGCGTAAATAAATATGTTGTGTACCTACCAAAAATGATTAGTATAAAACCTCATCATTTTATAGATATAATAGCTGCCTTTGGTGAGGGAGCTTCATTTGCACCGCATCCATACGGGCATGCCGTGCATACTGTTGCGCGGAAAATACTTAAAGACATTAACACCAAAATTAAAATAGAACTGGGGGCTGACGACATATGCGCTCCCTGCATTCATAACATTAATGGACTTTGCGACGATACAATAGATACCTCCTTCAGACCTCTTGCACCAAGGTTAAAAAGGGAATGGAATCTACTTGTAGACAAACGTTGGTGTCAATGCCTTGGGTTAAAACAGGGAGACGCGCTTACCGGTAAAGAATTCTGTGAACGTGCAGAAAGGTGCCTCAAGGAAATCCCGAACATATACAGGGAAAACCCTCCTGGAATAAATGCCCAAAAGTTATCCAGTATCAAAAAAGGCCTTGCCAGAATTGCAGAAGAAGATAAGTGATAAAGATTGTGATAAAATAAAACAGTGAAACTCAACGTTTATCTGGCACGCTGCGGTGTGGCGTCGCGGCGCAAGGCGGCCGAACTCATAAAGAAAGGTGCAGTACAGGTCAATGGAACGACGGTTACGGTACCTTTCGTTGAAATCGTGCCCGAAGACATTGTGAGGGTCTACGGCAAACCGGTCTCCCCTGAAAAATACATCTATATCGCCTTAAACAAACCTGTTGGATATATATCCACCGTTAAAGACAGATTCGCAAAAAATAAGGTTACCGACCTGATACCGCAGTCTTACGGAAGACTGTTCCCTGTGGGACGCCTTGACAAAAACAGTTCCGGACTGGTTATACTGACCAACGATGGAAAATTTGCAAATCGCATTACACATCCCAGATACGGTGTGGAGAAAAAATACGAGGTTACGGTCTCCTCTGCCCTCAACGAGCGTGATATAAAGGTTCTGAAAGAAGGGATTGCGGACAGAGGTGAAAAACTACGGGCGGAAGCAATCAAACTGTTAAAACCGCTTCCGGGCAGAAGCAAACTGGTCGTGGTAATGAAAGAAGGGAAAAAACGCGAGATACGCAGGATGTTTAAAGCGCTGGGCTATCAGATACTTGAATTAAAAAGAGTAGGTATAGGCAATATTTTTCTCGGCAATCTCAAGCCCGGAGAATACCGGCTCCTCAAGGGAAGCCAG
>DYKC01000187.1 GCA_020722825.1 Vermiphilus sp. | reverse complement strand
TAAATAAGGAAGAGCCGCCAAGAAGTATTCTACCTCAAGACAGTCAATTATAACATCTATGAAAATGTTTCTCCATGTATTCTACCATCTGTCTGTTACAAACCGTTAACCCTAAATTATTGTTAGGCATCTATTCGTGCTACTTTAAAAATGCACATGATGGACATTCAACGCCAATCAAAGCCCGCAGGGTTTAACCCATTCACAACAAACGAGAGTCGGTTTAGCCGCTCTCAGGTAGAATAGCGGGATTAACCTTTTGGACTTCAAAATTAAGACTAAACGGCCTTTCATACTTCAAGACAGAGTAAACAACCACAGCAATCTTTCTGGCAAGGGCCACAATTGCTTTTTTCTTTCCGGCCCTGTATGAAAGTCTGTCAAACCAGACTCTTGAGTTTTTATTCATTCTTACCCATCTGTGAGCAGTCTGAACAAGCGCCCACCGGACATACGGGTTGCCAACCTTGGTAATTCTGCCATAATATGCATGACTACCAGATTGGGAAAGTCTTGGTGTAAGCCCAAAATAACTAGCAAACTTTTTAGAGTTTGTAAATCTATCAATATTCCCAATCTCGGAAGCAAGCAAAAAGGCAGTGGTAACTCCTATACCTGGAATGGTACTGAGCAAAAGGGCTCGAGGATTGCCTCTGCCTTTTTGCTTTATGACAGAGTCAACCTTTTTAAGTCTTTCTTCTATACTATCCATTAAATTTAAGTAGTTTTTAACCATCAGCTCTTTACCTTGAGAAAGGCATTGGCTATTAAGCCAAATTCTTCCTGTCTTGCCAAAAAGATCAGAACCAGGGAAAGTCAAATTCTCTTTACCCAAAATTGCCTTGATTCTGTTTTTTAAAAGGGTTTTATCATGAACCATATTTATCCTTCCTCTTGAAGGTTCTCTGTCGTCTACCTCACTATCACTGGCGATATACGACTCCGGTATTAAACCTGCCCTTAATAGCTGGCAAAGAGTAGCCGCATCAATTGCGTCTGTTTTAATTTTGGCGGCTGCTATGGCTTTGGTTCTAAATGGATGTGCCATTGTTATATCACATCCTCTGGCTCTCACCGCCCTGACAAACCACATCCAATTGCGGGTTGCTTCAACTACAACTTTAGAATCAGGAAATTTGTTAATTAACTCTCCAACGGACTCCAAACTATTTAGATATCTTTGGGAAAGAAGTTTTTCCCCATCCTGGTTTTCAACGTGAGCTACGAAAAATTCTCTGTGTAAATCAATTCCAATATATGTCATTTGTTTCTCACCTCCTTTCTCCTTTGCTTACCTGATATTAAATCAAGTAAGTCAGGTGAGAAACATTTTCATGGAATCAC
>DYKC01000038.1 GCA_020722825.1 Vermiphilus sp. | reverse complement strand
TAATATACATAATTGATATTGGGCGCAGGCGTGAAATATACATAACAGGGGCAGGGTGACAGATGGTACGAAGAGGGATTGCAACCTTTACGCTTGATACGGGACAGTGTCCCAGGTGGCTTTTTGAGCGGATGGTAAAACTGGGCAGGAGTATGCTGGAGGTCATCGTTGAGGAGTACGGACCCGATGAGTTTGTGGAAAGGATCTCTGACCCCGTATGGTTCCAGTCACTGGGGACTGTTCTTGCCTTTGACTGGAACGCATCAGGGTTGACCACAATCCTGACCGCCGCGTTGAAGGAATCCATAAGGGGACAGGAGAGACAACTCGGAATATTCATCTGCGGAGGAAAGGGAAAAACATCTCTCAAAACCCCGGATGAAATATGCCAGTGGGGAGACAAAATTTCCCTTCGTAACAGCACCATTGAAAGTCTTGTCTATAACTCAAAAATGGCAGCCAAAGTTGACAATTCTTTGATACAGGATGGCTACAGTATATACCACCATTCATTCTTCTTTTCAAGAAACGGCCTGTGGGCTGTTGTACAGCAGGGAATGAACCCGGAGAATGCCACGGCAAGGAGATACCACTGGTTTTCAAAGAAGGCAGTTGATATAGTATGCGAACCTCACTCGGGTATATCAGGCCAGTTCAAAAAAAACTGCCTTAATCTGACAGCGAAAGAGAGCGGAAAAACAAGAGAGATGTCCACTGAAATTGTAAACACCTCGTATACTGGGCTGTTAAGTGATTTAAGAATACTGAGGAAATACTCCGGGAAGTTGTCAAAAATGGCAGCACTGAGGCACGGAGAAGATGAAACCATTTTTCTGGAACTTAAAGATACGGAATTTAAAAGACATCCGGTTATGTATGAATCTTTCTCGTACAACAAGTATCTTGAAAAAATCCTGTGGACAGTAAATCAGAGACAGCCGGAGAACTATGAGAAACTCGTGGCAATAAAGGGCGTAGGACCGAAAACAGTAAGGGCGTTGAGCCTGGTATCAGAGGTTATATACGGTGCGGAACCTTCTTACAAAGACCCTGCAAGATATTCCTTCGCACACGGGGGGAAAGACGGAACCCCCTACCCTGTGGACAGGAATACTTACGATACGAGCATCGCCTTTTTCAGGGAGATTGTAAAAAGGATGCGTATATCCCCACTTGAAAAGAACAAACTCCTTCAAAAATTCCCCTGACGACCCTCACTGTCATTGAGAGAAATGTTGCATATGACAAAGCAATCTCGTAGGGAGGCCTCATCACACAGTAATGTTTTTATCACTCTACGGTTACCGATTTAGCCAGATTTCTCGGTTTATCTACGTCGCAGCCTCTCTTTATGGCAGTAAAAAAAGCCAGCATCTGCAGGGGAACAACAGTCAGGATAGGTCCCAGATATTCGTTGTCAATGTGTGGTACCACAATTATTTCATCGGAGACTTTCTTCATTTCGCTTACTGAATCATCGGTAACCGTAATTATGTATCCGCCCCTCAATTTTACTTCCGCCATATTGTTTAGAACCTTCGCAGAAAACCTGCCCGCGCCCGAAACAAAAACAACAGGCATATGTTCATCAATGAGCGCTATGGGCCCGTGCTTCATCTCTGCGGCGGGATAGCCCTCCGCGTGTATGTAACTTACCTCTTTCATTTTCAACGCTCCTTCAAGGGCAACGGGGAAGTGTATGCCGCGGCCGAGAAAGAGTGCGTTCTGCCTGTCCTGTAAACTGGCAGATATCTTTTCAATATGCGTCATAGTATTCAATATTTCTAAAATTTTCCCGGATAGTTCTTTAAATTCCTCAATCCTTTTTTTTAGAGAACTCTTTGCTATCACACCCTTTTTTAACCCGATAAGTAGATTAAGAAAATACAGGGTTGCAAGTTGGGAGGTAAATGCCTTTGTCGATGCAACGCCTATCTCGGGACCCGCCTGCGTATAAAATACATAATCGCTTTCGCGAACAATTGAACTGTTTAAAACGTTACAGATTGAAAGCACCCTCGCATAACCTTGTACGGCCTTCACTGCACCAATGGTATCCGCCGTCTCCCCTGACTGCGATATAGCAACTACAAGGTCATCCGGCAGAAGAACAGGATTGCGATACCTGAACTCAGAGGCATATTCAACGTCAACAGGCAATCTCAAAAAATCCTCCATAATGTACTTGCCTATAAGTCCGGCATGCCAACTACTTCCACATCCCACAATTATTATCCTGCCCGGCAAAAAATCAATTTCCCTATCATACCTGTCTATTTCGGCACTAAACGACTCAAAAGTTCTGTTAAGAACCTCTGGCTGTTCAAAAATTTCTTTTTGCATATAACTTTCAAAACCGCCGGTGTCCGATTTCGCGAAGCCAGATTTGATACGGACAGAATTTTTTTCAACCTCACCTCCGCTGGCAAGATTGAATACCCTTATTCCATTATTGCTCACAATGAACATTTCTCCATCTTCAAAAAACATAACCCTGTCCGTATATTCCATAATAGGATTTATGTGTGATGATATTAGGAAATTATCCTCGTAAAAACCGACAAGCAAAGGGGACCCCTTTCTTGCCCCGATAATTCCCGGACCGTCTTTTCTTAAAACAAGGATTGCAAAACTGCCCTCCAGTTCATTGAGAGACTTCATCACCGCCTTGTGGAACCTCATATGTTTTTCGTGCTCCTCAATGAGATGGGGGACAACCTCGGTATCGGTCTCGGATATGAATCTATGTCCTTTCTGTTCAAGAATTTTCCTCAAGTGGGCATAGTTCTCTATGATACCGTTATGTACGACGGCAATCTCATTCTTGCAATCCATATGTGGATGCGCATTATCCATGCAGATTTTTCCGTGCGTGGCCCATCTTGTATGGGATATTATACAAGCCTGGCTATCCGTACGCTCAGGTATTCCCGAAAAAAGTTCTCTTATCTTCCCTTTTCCGACCCTTTTTTCCACCTTTATGGTATTGCCCAATAGAAATGCATATCCGCAGGAATCATAACCCCTGTATTCTAACGCCTGAAGGCCGGAAGTCATAATATTCCTGACCCAACCTTTACCCGAAAAGCCAAATATTCCGCACATTGTCAAGGATTCAGACGCATTTCGGATTCTCCTGTGAGGAAGAAACCGCAGCGCTCATAGAAAGGTATGTTCTTGGCTTCACAACACAGTATTATCTTGTAGCAGTCTCTTTTACGGGCTTCAGTAACAAGAAAGTTCATCATTGTCAGCCCGATACCCCTGCCCCTGAATCGGACATCCGTAACCACGTTTTCAATATGTCCATAGGGTTTACCACCATGAGACAGGTTTCTCTGTATCAGAAGCGTAGCAGTACCCACCAGTTCATTTTCAGCACAGGCAACGCAAAGCACGTAATCAGGATTATTGATTATACTGTCCAGAATTGACTGTGCCTCTTTCATGTCAGTTGTCTCACCGGGCTTTGGCGAACTTAACTGGTGAAGTAATTTCACTACATCTTCAAGGTCTTCCATCTTTGCTCCACGTACTACTATTTTCATATCAGCCATTACAGTTTCCTCCTTTTTAGACCTGAATAATATTCATCCCAATTTCTTTCAGTTTTTTTATTGTCTTTATGTAAACATCATCCCTGCTTTCATTCGTAATCAGGGTATACTTCTTCTTCTTTTTCTTCATGTCAACCTTTATCATCCTCATACTCCTTGTCTGATAGGTGCATTCCCTTCCTATCTTTGAACTGTCGGCAAGTATAATTACCTCTCCGGCTTTTTTTACGACGTGCTCTATCTGCTGAACGGTGTGAATATCATCTGAACTGAGGCCCTTGGTGGAAATACCAGGGCTGCCTATAATAACTTTCTCCACGCGTGAGAAGTTAAAATGAATGTCCACAACGCTGAGGTTCTTTCTTGAGACCTCGCCGGAGACAAGCCCTACGAAATTCTCCAGTAAAAAACTTTCATACTTCTTAAGCCACAAATTCAGTACAAATATATTGTTTGTCCATATCTTCAGCATAAAGTGTTTGTCAGACTGCGCCAGGTATTCACCGAGGAAAGAAACTGTCGTTCCGGCACCCAGGAATATCTCATTGCCAGGATTTATAAGCTCCATGCACCTACGGGCTATACGTTCTTTCATATCCTGGTTAAACTTTCTTCTTTTTTCAAAAGTAAGGAAAAGGTCTTTTATATCCATACAAAAAATTATACAAAATGTTTTACAATTTGTCAAGTTTTATGTCATCCTTGCAAAATAAAGGAATTTTTAAGTATAATCTATGGGAATGACAGGAATATACCACAGATGAGAAAATTGTTTTGTATCGCATTGTTCCTTTTTGCAACGAAACCTGTTTGTGCCAAAGAAAAACTCGTAATAATTTCTCCGCACTGGGAAGGAGTACGGATAGAACTCTCCGCTGCATTCAACAAATGGCATTTAACAAAATACGGAAGTGGTGTGGAGATAGAATGGATTGACCAGGGCGGAACATCGGACAACCTGAAGTTCGTGGAATCCCTCTACAAAAAAACTCCTGAAGGCATAGGGATAGATATGTTCTTCGGCGGGGGTATAGACCCATATATCACACTGAAAGATAAATCCCTTCTGGAACAATACAGGATATCACGGGACCTCATCAGAAAAATTCCTTCACACTGCGCCGGTGTACCCAACTACGACAGAGACTTTTACTGGTATGGCATTGTCCTGAGTGGCTTCGGGATACTTTACAACAAAAAGGCACTTGAATTCCTTTCTCTCCCCGTCCCCTCGGACTGGGAATCTCTGGGCAATGGGATTTATTACACCTGGGTGGGTAATGGAGACCCGCGCCACAGCGGAAGTCTCCATATGATGTATGAAATAATCCTTCAGGCATACGGATGGAAAAAAGGATGGGAGATTATCTTTGCCATGGCCGGTAACACGAGAAACTTCTCTTCAAGCGCCTCTACCGTTGCAAAGAACACCTCTTCAGGTGAGGTTGCCGTCTCCCCATGTATTGACTCCTACGCACTTGCACAGATCCAGGTCAACGGAGCCGAAAATATGGGTTTTGTGTTCCCTGAAAAACTGACGGTAATAAACCCTGACGCTATAGGCATTTTGAAAGGTGCCAGAAATCTCACAACTGCTAAAAGATTTATTGATTACCTTCTTTCTTATGAAGGACAACTTATCTGGATGCAGAAAAAAGGTAAGGAATATGGCCCTAAAGAGTATTCATTAAACAGATTCAGTATAAGACCTGACGTTTATGAACATCCTGGGCTTGAAACAGTTTTCAATCCATACAATATAAAAGAAACCATCCACTACAATTTTGACCTGGCATCAAAAAGATGGAACGTACTGAACGATATGCTCGGCGCTCTTGTAATAGACCCTCACCGCTATCTGAGAGAAAGTTGGGGTATAATATTATCTTCGGACAATCAGGCATTGAAAAAAAGATTTTTCGAAACGCCGGTGGATCCTGGCCTACAAAGATTCTTATGGGAAAACTGGTCTGACCCTGTATTCAGAAATTATCACATTAACAACTGGCTCAATTTTTCCCTGAGAAAATTCAAATCATTGATAAAAGAGCCCGAGCTTTACAGGTGAAGGGGGAATATGGAGATTCTGGAACTGAAAGGCATTTCAAAAAAATTTGACAGATTAGAGGTACTGAAAAATGTTAGTTTTTCCGTTGAAGAAAACGAAATATTTTTTATTCTAGGACCGTCAGGTTGCGGAAAAACGACCCTTTTAAGAATTATAACGGGATTCACCCCTCCTGATTCGGGAAAAGTTATGCTCTCCGGCAGAGACATCACCAACATACCCCCGGCAAATAGAAATATTGGCATGGTCTTTCAAAATTATGCGCTGTGGCCACATCTGAGTGTATGGAAAAATGTCTCATATGGACTGGAAGTCAAAAAATTTCCACAGGAGATAATCAGGAAAAAAACGGAAAAGGTTCTGGAGATAACAAAACTTACCCCATTCAAAGGCCAGTTCCCATCAAAACTTTCAGGAGGGCAGCAGCAGAGGGTTGCACTCGCAAGGGCAATAATTATGGAACCGAACCTCCTCTTACTTGACGAACCTCTCAGCAACCTTGACGCCAGACTGAGGGAAGAGATGCGCTCGGAAATAAGCAGGATACAGAGAGAAACTAAAATAACCATGCTCTATGTTACCCACGACCAGAAAGAGGCGATGGCAATGGGTACAAGAATAGCAGTGATGAACGAGGGAAAACTGATACAGATAGGAACCCCGGTTCAGATTTATTCTGAACCTGCGGATAAATTCACTGCCTCCTTTTTGGGAGACATAAATATACTCAAGGCAGAAATCAGGAGCATAAACGGTAAATATATTGAGGCAATAACCACTGAAGGACCGTTATATCTGACCAAAAAGCCAGGATACGAAAGGGGACAGAAAGTTGAAATAGGGTTCAGACCCGAGAATGTCTTTTATGGACAGGAAATAAATATAATAACAGGCAGAGTTACACAAATTGAATACCAGGGCGGGATAGTAAAACTGACTGTAACAACCGAAAAAGGAAATAGGTTTCAATTGAGGATATTTTCCGGAGATTTTAAAAACATAAATCAGAAAGGAAAAATTTCATTTTCTGTATCACCCGATGACTTTATAATCTTTACCTAACAGAAGTTTCCCAAATGACAAAATCCTACCTCTCCAGCACTTTCTCAGAAGTGTTGTAGAGATAAAACAACCTTGGGTTTCCAGGGGAAAAACTCAACCAAGAAAGAGTCCCATTTCATTCTGTGAAATTATCTCTACTACTTAAATACTATTTCTTAAAAATGTTCAAGAGTTTGAGTAGCAGTGCTATGTCTTTTTGTCATTTGACATCATACCACACGTGTTTTGTATTGTAAAAATATCATCAAGATGTCTTTAATTACATTCCTTGTTTTAAGATTATTCATTATGCTCCACAATTTCAAATTTCATTATATTAGCTAACTTTTTTAATTTTTGAGTATAATCTCCATATACCATAGCTAAATGATGACCAAAATCTGCCTGTTTGTGGATAAATTCTCTTACATTTGGAATTTTTATATCTACATTCATTCCACTACAACCTTTTCCTTTACTTTCTCCTCCAACTATTTCCCCTTTTGTTATTAATAACTTTGTCGCTGTAGGATCAAATCTAGCTAATGTTACTTGCTGACCTTTATCTTTTTTGAAATCATAACGAAAAACAGCTCCCCAGCCACCATAAGTAAATGGCCTTATTTCATAAGTTAGATTTGGTTCATTAAGTCCCTTCATTTTCAAAGATGCTTGATCATGGGCTATGTGCAAAATGTTTTCTTCTTCCATCCATGGATTGCCCATATAAGTTGACTTCTTTGAAATATACATTAAAAGCATATGGGCTAATAATACATTCAAATCCCCCTCACAGGCAGCTGGATACCCTTCACTTCGCAAAAGAGCATGTGTAAGACAAGGAGTAAATTTTCTTTCTGCTGGCACTTTTGTAACACAAAGTTCAAAGCAAGGTATTGTAAATGCATTACATTCATATTTTTTCATCAATGATTTTGTAGCCATATAAGAGATGACCGACTTTGTAACCATATCCTTATCCATATAGATATTTTCAGCACCTTTTATTAGTTGAGAAGATATATTTTCTGCCTCTTTCTTATCAACTTTATCCATCTCATCATAAAAGGTCTTAAAAGAGACACATTTAGAGCCTATCCCATACCTACATTTAAGATCCTCTAAGTTCCAAATGTTACTGACAACACCCCATGTAATTATCTCTCCATCACAAACTATTAATATTTTTGTTTGTCTAATAGCCTTTCTAACTTTAAGAAGAGATATAAGCTCATTCATTTCATCAAAATCTAAAGGAGCATAGCCTTCCAATCCTCTACTTCTTAAATAAGCTGCTATATCTACGTTAGATACACCTTTACCAATCATAGATATTGGTTTGTTATACTTTTCAATCCCTGGGACCCTATATGCTAATAAGAATAGGTCTATCTTTTGTAATTCTTCTTCAATCTCTTTAAATTGACTATCTGGTATTACAAAACTTTCTCCATATTCAATATATACAGGGTCTAAAATTTCAGCATCATCAGTTGATATCTCCTTAAGTTCTTTTTTAAAATCATTAAAAGATTCCTTTACATTTTCTCTTTCAACATCTGGATTCAAATTTTCAGGACTTCCTATTCTACATGGCCCTTCTTTATCATCACTGTGAATCAATGCAGAGAAAACAGGCTTAACCCCTATCTTTATATCAATAGGTTTTTGTTGATTTTTTTCCATCATAACCTCCTTGTCTTTTATCTGCTTTTTTATATTTTCTAAAGTAAAGTGTCCCGGCTTCAATCTGGTTATCTCATCCGGGGTTACTACCTCTCCAGATAATTTTCTTACCCATTCTAATCTCTTTTTGGCTGTATTCAAATCCTTTCTCTTAAGGACATTGTAGATACCAGTGTGTCCCACAGAGATACCAGCAGATTTTAATTCTGCCTTTATTCTTTCTGGTCCATAAGTGGGATACTCTTTTATAAAGTTTAGAATCTGCTCCTCTATTTCTTTTGGCACTCTATTGGGCATCTTTGGGGCTGCTCTTATCTTTGGTCTTAAACCTTCGTCTCCTTCTTTATCTCTTCTCTTTTTCCACTTGTAGAACCACTTTCTACTCACATGGTGCTTCTTACAGAGAAGAGTAACCGGAATTTCTTTCTTATCTGCTTCTTGAAATATCTTTAATCTCATCTGATAAAGAAATTCTTTCTCGCTCATTGTCTGAGCCTCCTCCTTTTTGTTGCTATT